>DAOTYZ010000068.1:0-2643 GCA_034434555.1 Candidatus Roseilinea sp. | reverse complement strand
CGCGGCGCGGGCAGGGCCGGCGTTGTAGGCCAGCCCGGCCAAGGCCACAAAGCCGTGAAAGCGGTCGAGCTGCTCTTTGATGTATTGCCCGCCGGTCACGATCTGGACGAGCAGGTTGCGCTGCGCAAAGGCTTGGACGAAGCGGGCGTTTATGTCTGCATCGCTGAGGGTGGGGTCGTCGCTCAGGCCAAGCGCAGCGCATTTCAAGCGGCGCGGGATGCGCGGGATGAGGCCAGCGCGCGTGCTAGCGGTGACCTGCAGCACGCCATCGGGATGGTCCATCCTCGCGCCCTCCACGCCCATCAAGGCCTTCAGCAGCAGGGCGGGCAGCCCGAGCAATTCAGCCGCGCGGTATGTTGCGGTCAGCAGCGCATGGTTCTTTGTCACTATAGCAATTATATTATATCACAGAGTATCCAACTTTGCAAAGCACTAATACAATCGCCCACCGCCGCGCACTTGTTTGTTAAGTTGCGCCATGCGCCGCTTGCGCTTCAGCTCGCGCGGGTCAGGTGGCGGTTGAGAGGGCGGGGACGGCGGGGCCTCCGGCTCCTTGAAGATGGCGAGCCAAGCCGCCACGTCGTCCTGGCTGCTGGTTGGTTTCTCATCGCTTGGGCGGCGTGGCCCGTCATCAATCAGCGCCTTGGCGAATTGGCCGGCGGAGACCACGCGGACACCGCACTGGCGGGTGAAGTTGGCCAGCGCGCCGTCGGACGTGACGACCAGCAGACCCTGGCGGTCGCGCGTCGCGCCGACGATGGAACGGATCACGTCATCGGCCTTTTGGCCTGGGTCGGCGTAGATCACCTCAACGTAGCCATGGCGGCTGCGGCGCTGAAGCGCCGGCGGCACAGCCTGCGGCCCTGGGTCAAACACGACGGTGATCCGCCTCTCGCTGCGCGCAGCGTATGCCTGTAAGCGGGCGACGAGCTTGACCTCGTCCCGCGGGTCGCTCAGCGAGAGGTCGGGCAAATGGCCGATCAGGTTGTGGCCGTCAATCAGCAGAGGCATCGGGAATGCGCGCTTGTTTTACATGGCAGTGCGGTCCATTGCCGGCCACTCAGCCGGCAGCGGTTCGGGCGGCGAACAAGCACTCTCCAGCGAGACAAACTCGCCACGCGCGGCGCTCTCGTGGAATGCGTGCATTAGCTCTAAGACGTGAAAGGCTATCGCTGCGTTGGCGCGATGAGGGCGACCATGCGCGATTGCCTCAACCATCTCGGCGACGCCGATACCGCGGCTGTTCTCCACCCACCGATGGCGGATTGGGATGGGCTGCCAATCCTCATCCCCTCGGCGCTTCAAGAGCACCGGGCCGCCGAAGGTGTTTGGATCGGGACAGCGCAGCGCGCCCTCGCTGCCGTAGATCGTCAGCTCGTATTCGCTCTTGCCGCAGATGTCAAACGTCGTGACCACGTTGGCCACCGTGCTGCTCACAAACTCCACCAAGCCGGCGACCAGGGTCGGCACCTCGACGAGGATGCGGGTGCCGCGCAGGGGTTGGCTGGTGATCACGCGCTCTGGATAGGTGATGCGGGTCATGCCGCTCACGCGCTTCGCCGGCCCCAAAAGTGAAACGAGCGCGGTGAGATAGTATGGCCCCATGTCGAACATCGGCCCGCCGCCGGGCTTGTAGAAGAACTCCGGGTTGGGGTGCCACGATTCGACGCCGGCCGAGAGCATGCGGGCGAAGGCCAGCACCGGCTGGCCGATCGCGCCCTCTTCTATAAGCGCGCGACAGGTCTGCAGACCGCCACCCAGAAAGGTGTCCGGCGCGCAGCCGATGCGCAGCCCTTTTGATTCGGCCAGCGCGATCATGCGGCGCGCGTCTTCGAGCGAGATGGCCAGCGGCTTCTCGTTATAGACGTGCTTGCCGGCTGCGAGCACTTGCATGGCCACCGGCGCGTGGGCCTGAGGTGGGGTGAGGTTCACCACGAGTTGAATCTCGGGATCGGCCAGCAAGTCATCCACGGTGACCGCTTGCTTGCCGAACTTCTCAGCCTGCGCGCGGGCGCGCGACATGTCCACGTCGGCGATTGCGGTGACGCGGATGTTGGGGAACTTCTGGTCGGCCTCTAGGTAAATACCGCTGATGTTGCCGGCGCCGATGATGCCGATAGGGACTGGCTGCACAGAAGAATTATAGAACTCATCTCACGCGAGGGGCGCATTCACCAATAGGGGCAACACGCGAGTCAGGTGCACCGCCTTCTAGGCAACTAGCAAGGATGCTGCGCTTTCTATTTCTCTGTGTTCTCCGCGTCTCCGCGTGAGATCAGCCTTACCCCCAACTGTGAACGCACCCTGCGTTCACGGCTGCGGGCAGAACGCTGGGCGGGCGACAGCACTGCCATGGCCCACCCAAGGTTCTACCCAGAGCTATGAATGCACCCCCTTCGCCTACCTTAGCAGAGGCTATAATCCCCCTCGTGTTCTCCAAATGCGAGAACTGCGCGACCACGCAGGCGCGACATTCTTAGACAGGAGCTGAAGCGTATATGCCATCTCTAGGACCACTAGAAGTTATCCTTATTCTGGCCGTGATTATCCTGCTCTTCGGGGTGGGACGAATCGGCAAGATCGGCGGCGAGCTGGGCAAGAGCATCCGCGAGTTCCGCAAGGGGCTGGAGGGCGACGAAGCCA
>DAOTYZ010000067.1:0-6241 GCA_034434555.1 Candidatus Roseilinea sp. | reverse complement strand
AGGTCAGCGTAGCTGCCATCAATCTTTTCAATCGTCACCTTGATGCCGAACTCGTTCTCGGCGTTGAACTTCTCGACGAAGGACTCGACAAACTTCTGGGCATCGCCAGAGTAGCGGTGCCAGAACAGGATCTCCGTCGGCTTATCCTTGCTCAGGGTGATGGCATCCACGCCCGTGGCGGCTGGGGCCTCGGTCGGCGCAGGCGCTTCGGTGGGCTGGGCTGGGGCGGCTGCCGTCGGCGCAGGTGCCTCAGTGGGCTGCGCTGGTGCTGTCGTAGGTGCCTCGGTCGGAGCCGGTGGCTGCTGCGGTGCAGGCGTGGCGCAGGCCGCTGCGAAGACGGCCAGGGTAGCCATAACGGGAAGAACTTTGCGGATCATGTCTTTGCCTCCTTTTCATGGGGAGTAGATAAACACTTGGCGTTAAGGATTGTTTAAGCCTAGGTTTAGAAAAGTAGATGTCCTGCAATCACCCCTTCAGGCCAGTTGTGGTGATCCCTTCGGTGAAGTAGCGTTGGGTGAACAGATAGAGAACGACGATCGGCAAGACGACCATCACCGCCACCGCCATCGCAAGCTGCGTCTGCGCGCCGCCGTCGGTTTGGAGGAAGCCGACCAGCCCGACCGACACGGTGCGCATGTTGGAGCTGGCGGTGACGAGCTGAATCCAGCGGAACTCATTCCACGTCCAGATGAACTCCAGCAGGGCCAGGGTGACGATGGCCGGCTTGGCCAGCGGGATCATGATCGAGGTGAGATAGCGCAAGTGCCCGGCGCCGTCTATGCGCGCGGCGTCGTAAAGCTCGCGCGGCACTTGTAAGAAGAACTGTCGGATCAAGAAGATGCCAAAGGCATTCGCCAGGAACGGCGCCACCATCGCCGGTATCGTGTTGTACCAGTTCAGGTAGTTCTTGTTCATCATCACTGCGCGCGGCACGAGGACCAGCTCCTCCGGGATCATGAAGGTGACCAACACCAGGATGAACAAGACCCCTTTGGCCGGGAACTGAAGTTGGGCGAAGGCATACGCGGCCAACACCGATGTCCCTACCGACGAGGCAACGATGATGCCGGTGACCAGCAATGTGTTCAGAATGTGGCGAAAGAACATCGGCAGTCCTGTATCGCGGTCAACGCCGATCAAACGAATGGCCTCGGCGAAGTTGTCGAAGCGGGGCGTGGAGTTGCCGAGTGGCGGCCAGGGCCAGAAGCGCAACGACATCACGTCGCCGTAGTCTTTTACGCTGGTGAGCAGCATCCAGACAAACGGAATGACCGATGCCACGCCAACAACGATGAGAATCAAATAAATAATTGTCCTGGCGAGATTCAGTTTGATCTGTGGAGGCGCTCGGCGACCAGCTCGGGAGAGGGGGATAGAGGTAGCGGTGGCCATAGTTTTCAGTAGTTCACGCGCTCAGCAGCGACGCGGTTCTGCACAATCGTGACCAGCAAGATCGCCAGCGAAAGCAACAGCGCTAGCGCGCTGGCATAGCCGGCGCGCTGGAACTCGTAAAACTGTCGGTAAATCAGAATACTGGCGGTCAGCGTGCCGTTGTCTCCCTGCGTCATCACCCAGATGTGGTTGAATGCCTTCATCGTCCCGATCACCGTGATCAGCACGACGAAGAACGTGGTCGGCGAAAGCAGGGGCAGCGTGACATAGCGGAAGACCTGCCAACCGTTCGCACCGTCAATCCTGGCCGCCTCATACATCTCACTGGGGATATTGCCAAGGCCGGCCAAGAAGAGCGTCATGTTGTAGCCGACGAACACCCACGTCGTGTAGATCACCACCGAGACCATCGCCAAGCTCGGCCCACGCAGCCAATCGGGCAGGCTGATCCCCAGCCCGGTTGCGATGAGGGTGAACACTCCCTTATCCTCCAGCAGCCAGCGCAGCGGAGATAAGCCCAGGCTCTTCAACAGGCTGTTGAGCAGGCCGATGTCAGGGCTGTAAAGCCGCGCCCACACTGCTGCGGTTGCTACGGTTGAAGTCACCCACGGCAGGAACATCACCACACGAAATAGCGCCCGCCCGCGAATCTTTTGAAAGAGCAGATAGGCCAGCGTCAGCGCGATGCTGATCTGGATCGGCACGGCCAACAGCGAGTATGTCAGCGTTGCGCCGAGCGATGGCCAGAACTCCGAGCCGAAGCTCAGCGCGCGGATGTAATTGCCCAAGCCTAGGAACTCGCGTGGCCCCAGGCGCCAGTTATGCAGGCTGATGTATAGCCCAAAGCCGATCGGGAATACGGTGAAGGCGAGGAAGAGGAGCAAAGCCGGCGCTAACAAGATGTAGCCAAGCAGCGCTTCTCTGGCCTGGGCTTTCTGTCGCTGGGAATGAAAATGAAACGGAGCGCGTGAACCCACCTGCATAACCGAAGGCAGCGTAACGACCATTAATTAACTTTTCATTAAGGAATTGAGATGCAGGCGCACTGTGAGATGCGCGCCGGCGGAATGGTATCTACTCGTAGGCAGCGAAGAATCTAGACTGATCAAAGCGCCGCGGGGTCAGCGGAGCCGGCGCGGCTCCTGCCCCCTCTAATTCCCCCACACGCGGGGGATGCCCCCTTCTGGTTCCCCCGCACACGGGGGATGCCCCCTTCTGGTTCCCCCGCACACGGGGGAAAGAAAGGGTCGTGCCGCGAAGCAGGTGACCCCGTAGCAACTCGATCATGCGTATAAAATCCAGCCTGTCGGCGGAACACGACGGGCGAGACGATCGTCTTGCCAGTGCAATTTCTGGAGGAAGCGAATGAAGCGAGCGTTTGGCCTGCGCGCCGTTGTGGGTTTAGTCGTCGGCCTGGCTGCGTTGATGACCCTGTTCACTGCCTGCCAGTTCCCAGCTGCCATCACGCCGGCTGCGCCCACAGCAACCCCGACCGAGAAACCCCCGTTCATTACCGTGCTGCCCAAGAGCCTGGCCGCCGGCGAGAACCTAAACATCGTCGGCACGGACTGGCAGCCGGATGAGGAGGTTTTGATTGGCCTATTGCCCAACACGCCAACGGCAGCCGGCGCGGTTGTCCTCGCGGTAGTGCGCGGCGACGCGCAGGGGCGCTTCGAGCTGACCACGCCCATCCCGGCGCAGGTTGCGCCTGGGACGTGGCAGGTGTATGCCCAGACGCGCACGGCCAGCCGCTTCGCCACAGCCGAGATAACCATCCTCGGGCCAACGGCCACACCGGAGGCGCAGCCGACTCTAACGCCGCCCACTATGACGCCCGCGCCGACGCGCCCTGTGCCGACCCGTCCGCCCCAGCGTCCCACAAACACGCCCATCCCGCCCACGCCCTTCCCAACGCCGATCATCCTGCCGCCTTTCACCGAATGGCGCGGCGAATACTACGCCAACCCGACCCTGAGCGGACTGCCGATCTTGATCCGCAACGACGTCGCCATTGACTTCAATTGGGGCAGCGGACCGCCGGATTCGCGCTTGCCGGCGGATAACTTCTCGGTGCGCTGGACGCGCGCGCTGGCGTTCGAGCCGGGCACGTATCGCTTTACGCTGCGCGCCGACGACGGTGTGCGCATGTGGCTGGATGAGGTCCTGGTCTTGGACGACTGGCGCGAGGGCGCAGCGCGTGATGTCACGACCGACATTACGTTGGGCGCGCGCGCATACAACTTTCGCATCGAGTACTTCGAGCGAGCTGGCGTAGCCTCGATCCGCTTTAATGTGGCGCGCTTGCCGGCGGTTACGCCGTCGCCACTGCCCACGCTGACGCCGACGTTCACACCATCGCCCACGCCTCCGCCGCCCACGCTCACCTTTACGCCGACGCCGGCGGCGACCAGCACCATCACGCCGATCCCGACGTTTACGCTGACGCCGACAGCCACGCCCGTGCCAACGCGCATCCCGCCCGAGAATACGCCGACACCTACATTCACGCCCACGCCGACGAGCACACCTCTGCCGACCGCTACGCCTATCCCATCGCCAACCAATACCCCAACACCAACGGATACGCCGACACCGACCAACACGCCGACGCCTATCCCATCGCCAACCAATACCCCAACACCAACGGATACGCCGACGCCAACCAACACGCCACTGCCCACCGACACGCCGACGCCGACCAACACCCCGCTGCCCACCGACACGCCGATGCCGACCAACACCCCGCTGCCCACCGATACGCCGATGCCGACCAACACCCCGCTGCCGACGCCCACACCGACGGCGACGCCATCGCCCACGGTGACCGCGGTTCTCAGCGACGCGCTTCAGCTTGTGGTCACCGGCGCAAACTGGCCGTCGAACGCGCGGCTGGCGATCGCGCTGGGCAAAGACCCCGGCGGCGCCGATGCTGTGCGCATCGGCCAGGTGACCACCAACCGCGCTGGCCGCTTCACCTTCCTCTATGAGCTGGACGAAGCGCCGAGCGAGCCGCTCTACGTCGTGGTGACCTATCGCAACCGCATCCGCGTGATCGTGCCTGTGACCATCCCATCGCCGTGAGATGCTGAGGTTTCTGTTCGCGTTTGCTTTGGCTGCGCTGTGCTTTGGCTTGCCAACCGCCGGCGCTCAGCCGGTGGACTATCAGCCCTTGACCATCCCCGGCCTGCGCCAGCGCGCCTACGGTCAAGGTGAGTTCAACGTGGAGGCCACGCTCCAGGTGACGCGGGCGTTCACGCGCACGCTGGTGAGCTTCACCAGCGATGGCCTGACGGTGTATGGCTTCATGAACACGCCCAGAGGCCAAGGGCCGTTTCCGGCTGTGCTGGTGCTACACGGCTACGTCAACCCGCGCACCTACCGCACGCCGTTTGCTTACACCCAGCGTTATGCCGATGCGCTGGCCGAGGCCGGCTTCTTGGTGATCCATCCCGATTACCGCGGCCATGGGCGAAGCGAAGGCCAGGCCGAAGGCAGCGCCAACCTCTTCCGCGTGGGCTATGCCGTGGACGTGTTGAACCTGATCGCGCACGCCCAGCGGCTGCCCAACGTCCGAGCCGACGGTATCGGCCTGTTCGGCCACTCGATGGGCGGCGGCATCGCCCTGCGCGTCGCCGCGGTTAACCCCGATGTGAAGGCCGTCGTCCTCTACGGCTCGATGAGCGCCGACGAGCGCCTGAACATCGCGCGGATCAAAAACGTCTTTCGGCGGGTGACCTATCTGCCGGAAGATGATGTGCCGGCGGAATGGTGGGATGCGATCGCGCCCATCACTTATCTGGGCGATCTACGAGCAGCAGTGGAGATCCATCACGGCCAGCGCGATCCGCAGGTGCCGGTCGCTTGGTCGCGCGACATCCATGCGCGCTTGACCGCGCTGGGGAAGACATCCGCGTTGTTTGAGTATCCGGCTGCCGGCCATAGCCTGCGCGGGCGCGATTACACGCTGATGATGGGGCGCGTCACGCGCTTCTTTCGCAGCCGGCTTATGCCCGCTAACGGGTGATCTTCTTGACCACCTCCACGCCGTTGGTCCACATGTTGTAGAGAAAGATGGCGTGGAGCAAGTCGCCGTGGTGGGCAGGGACGCCCAGCTTGCGCGCCGTCTTCACCGGCGTGTCGAAGGTCTGCACACAATTCTCCGGCACCACCACGCGCACGTCGCGCTGCTGAAGCGCATTCGCCCGCAGCCGCAGGTGCATGGCCAATTGGTAAGTGCATAGATCGGTGCAATCGCCGACGACGATGAACGTGCGGACGTCTGGATGGCGGTCGAGCCAAGCGTCCAGTCCGGTGTTGATCGCCGAGGAGAGCGAGTTCTTCTCCAGCACCACGAATTGGTCGGCGAAGGGCAGCTTCAACAGCTCGGGGACGGTCTGAGCCTCAACCTGGCCGCGGATGCAGTGCGGCGGATACTGAGTGAACTCTACGGCGTCCTCCGGATGCGCGTCTTGGGTCAAGACGAAGTGACGGACGCCGGCGTCGTAACAATCTCGAAAGAGCTTGACGATCGGCTTGACGATCCCCTGGATGCGCGGGCTGGCCAGCGGCCCATCGGTGCAGAAGCCTCGGATGATGTCCACCGAGAACACCGCGACATGCGCGGGGTCGTTGATCAGCTTCGAGAGCTTGAGCGCCGGCAGGCGCGATAGCCAGTCTTCCACGTCGTTGATGAACTCGCGCGCGTCTTTAGCCAGTGGCATACTAATAAGTGTACGCGAATTCGGATTTACACAGGTGCGTTGAGAGTGCTCAACTTTAGGGTGATTTGGCTCACCGAGATGAGCGGCGCAGAGGGCGCAGAGGATATGTAAAAATCTCTGCGTCCTTC
>DAOTYZ010000066.1:0-20597 GCA_034434555.1 Candidatus Roseilinea sp. | reverse complement strand
GCGTAGAGGCGCTTGTCGCTCGCGCCGAAGTACATGCGCCCGCGTTGGGGATCGAAAGCCGGCTGCCCGAAGATGGTGCCGCCGGTCCGAAAGCGCCAGGCCAATTGGCCGCGGGCGTCCCCATCCGCGCGAAAGGCGAGCAGGTCGCTGTTGTAGGCCGCGGCCAAAATCAACGGCGGGTCGAGCGGCAGCCAGGCTGGTCGGATCGTGCTCTCGAACTCTGCGCCGCTGAGGTTGGCCTTGGCTATCACCGAGAGTCGCCATCGGTCGGGACTGGTCAACGTCGCCTTGTCCTGTGCGGCGTCCATCAGCGGCGGCGGGGGCAGCGAAGCCGCTGAGGTCAACGGCACGCTGCGCCGAACCAGCGCGCCGGATGGGTCAAAAATCTCTGATTCAACCGTGCCTGCGCCGGCGCACAGCCACTCGACGGTCGTTCTATCTACAACGGAAGCAGCGCGCAGCACGTAGCGCGTCCGTATCTGTAGGCAGTCGTCGAACCGCCCCAGGGCGTTCTCGCGCGACCCGCGCGCCACCACTTCGCCCTCATAACGGTAGTCGAATTGTCCATTGGCCTTGCCCTCGCTGGACCACCGGCTGCCCGGCGCCAGATCGCGCGGATAAAGCTGTAAGAAGGGTTCAAAGACCAGCGTTGTGTCGCTGCGTTCGTCGTATAAGCCGACCAGGTGATGGCCGGCATCGTCGCGCGCGTAGAAGACCTCTGTAGGTTCCACCTGCCCGTCCCGTCCCAGCAGCCGGCGGCGCACGATGGTGAGCCGCACCGTGCCAAGTGCTTCTGCGACCTGGCTGAGCGAGGATGTCCCGGATAAGCCATAGCGCGCCAAAACGGCGATGGCGACCTCGGGGCGCAGCCCGTGCGTGACGCCGTAGAGCGCAGCCGGCGCGGACACGTTGAGACTCTCCCAGCCAATCGGCTGCTCAGCCGCGTCTTGGAGCAGATACAGCCTAGACTGACCATCCACGATGGGAGCGTAGCGGTTTAAGTCCGGCCCGCCTGGCGCAGGCGAAGGCGTCCAGGGTTGGAAGAACGCAGCGCCCACCCCGATCACCAAGGCAAACGTCAGGGCAAGCTGCGCGAGCTCGCGCCGCGCATGGTCGGGGGGACGCATCTGGCTTACCTGCGTTGTAGCTTGAGGGTGGCCTCCACCACGTCAGGGGTGTCGTCGGTGACTTCCAGGTTGTCTTGGGTCACTTCGCGGTAGCCTTTGGCGCCCCAGCCGACGCTGTAGGTCTTGCCGCGCTCCAAGACCGGGCTGGTCTCGAAACGACCCCTGCGGTCTGTCCGCACCGCTTCGAGCACGTCGGCCTCGTCGCCGCTGAAGTCGTCCCAGGACAAGCCGGCCTTCAAGATGACGAAGACGGCGCTGACGATCGGCTTGCCGGTGTCGGCGTCCACGATCCTGCCGACGATCTGCACGCTGCCCTTGTTGCCCCTTGGTGCGTCCGAGCCGGCGGTGCCCCCGCGCGCAGCGCGGGCGATCATGTCTTTGGCCAGGTTAACTGGGCGCAGGGCGTTGATAAACCCGCCGATGGGGATGCACGTGTCGTTTTCATCTACCTCGCCGTCGCCGTTGGTGTCCTGGATGCGTCGGCAGTCGGTGGCTTGGCGGGCGCTGCTCACGCTGGCTTGGGTCGGCACGCCGACGAGCTGGCCGGCGTCGTTCAGCGCAGTGCCGCCGCTGTTACCGCCGGAGATGGTGGCGTCGGTCTTGATCCACGCCCGTCCTCGCACGCCAGGCTCGCTGTCGAAGCCGCTGACGCTGCCGCGGGTGAAGGTGATGGTGCTGCCGCCGATGCTCGGATAGCCGTAGATGCGCAGCACGTCTTCTATCTCCACCTTGTCCGAATCGCCCAGCTCGATGAAGGGCAAGTTGAGGGTAGCTGGGTCAATCTCCTTGCCGGAGAGGTCACTGGTGATCCGCAGCACAGCCAAGTCTAATTTGGGCAGGGCATCCACGACGTCGGCGATGTAGGTCGCCACCGGCGGCTGATCGGTTTGACGGGTGAAGAGGACGACCATCTTGCCTTCTAGGACTTTGACGTTGCGCTCCCTGGCCGCTTCGCGGGCCAGCCGGCTGACGTCAACCACGTGATAGTTGGTCAAGATCAAGCCATCTCGGCTGATGACCGTGCCGCTGCCCCAGCCGAAGAAGCGCAGCTCCTGCTTGCCTCGTTTGTTCGTGACCAGGGCGACCGGGCCGAGCTGAACCACAGCCCGCCACTCCGCCCGCCGAGCGTCGCGCCGAGGCTCGTCTCGCTGCGCGGCAGGAGTCGCCAGCGCCGGCCCAGGAAGCATCGCTGCGCCTAGCCAGACCGCGAGGCAGGCGGACAATAGTCTTGCGAGCCTCATGGCAACCTCACTGCCTCCACAAACGCTTGGAAGCGCGCCTGGGCGCGCGGGTAATTCTCTTGTCCGGCGAATAGGCTAAACACAAACACTTGATCCCCTCTGCGCAGCATCATATCCTCGCCCAGCACCACCACCGGAAGGCGCTCCTGGAACAGGCCGGCTGGGTCGTGAACAAAGGCGAAGTTCGCGTGGGCCGCGGCAAGCCCGTGAATCCGCTGCCCGTCCCGCAGCTCAAGCAAGCGGTAAGCGGTCAGCTCGCGCGCCCGGTTCAGCGCCAGCGTGTTGGCGGCGGTGGCGAGCGCGTCCTCATCGCTTGCATCGGCGCTCACCGGCAGGCGGCGCAGCTCAATGGTTGTGGGATAACCAGGCGCGAACGGATCGCTTACCTGGACGATGCCCAGGTCTGCATTCGCTGTGTTGATTCGCCAGCGTTCGGGATATTGGATCGTCAGACCGCTGGGATCGGCATAGGCTCGCGTGCGCGACTCGACCGCATCGCGCCATAGCAGGCCGGCGCTCGCAGCGATGATAGTCACCAGCAGCGTCAACAGCGCAGAGGCCCGCTCGCGAAACACACCAGGGGAGGCGACGTCCTCTGCGCCGGGCTGACGGGCGCGCTGCATCAGCGCAAATAACAGGGCCAGCAGCGCGCTCGCCAGGATGGCAGCCAGGGCCAGCGCCGGCCACGGCGTGTAGCCGCCGCTTGCGCTCTCCGCGCCTATCGCCAAAGGCGACGTGGTGATCTCGCCGGCCAGCCACGAGAACAAGCCGTTTGTCGCGGCGGCGAGCGCCAGCCCGACCGGCATCCACCACATCGGCGGCGCGTCGAACTTGTCCCGCGCGATGAAGTAACCGGTGAGGCCGCCCAGCGCGGCCTGCACCAGCGCGACGATGACGATGCGGATGACGCCGGCTCCGAGCTGCTCCGGCGCGATGCCGCCGCTGTTGACGATCATGCTCACGTTGAGCACGGTGGCGTAGCCCAGGCCGGCGGCTGTGCCATACAGCACGCCGTCAACCCGCTCGTCGAACTCAGCAGAGTAGTAGATGCTGTAACGGACGGCGGCGTATTTCAGGAACTCCTGGACGACACCCACGACCAAGATCGAGCCGATGATTTGAGTCGGCACGTCGTGGTCCAGCCACTGCGGGGCGCGCGCCAAGTCATTGATAAACGGCTGGCCGACGGCGGCCGCCAGCAATGCGCCGAGCGCCGAGACGGCCAACACGTAGTGACGCGGCTCCGGTGCAGCGCGATCTTGCGCGTAGAAGAAGGCCAGCCAGATCGCTGCCGGTATCACAGCCAGCAGGAGGCCGATCGGCAGGAGGAGCTGGGCGTCAAGGGTGGGCCGGAAGAGGACAACGACCAGCTCGGCCAGGCCGACATAGATCAGCAGGCCGACGATCTCGGCGACGCCGGCTCGCCAGAGGCTTGGCCGGATGCGACTCACTGTGGAGGTCATCGCCCGCTTCTCACCAGCTTGATCTCCAGGATCAACGGGTCCTCCGTCGCATCCTCAATCGTCCATTTTTTCTCGACGACCGGCCGATAGCCCTTTGCGCCGACGATGAAATCGTGCGGCACGCCCACTGGGATCGGGCCACTCAGGACGAATTCGCCCTTGCTATTGGTCTCGGCAAAAGCGAGCACGTCGTCGTCCGATCCGCCGTTTAGCCACTTATCTACGGAGACTCCTTCTTTGAGGACGATCACCAGCGCGCCGCGGATGGGCCGGCCGCTCCGCGAGTCAACCACTGTGCCTTGGACTGTGACCGCTTTCTCCGCCTGATCGTCGCCACCGACGATAACCTTGCCCTCTGCGATCAGATTCTTGTTGACGTAGAAAGCGACGCCATACTCGCCCTCCAGGAGGGGGGAATCGTCTTTCGTGGAGAGCGAGACAGACCAAGTGCCTGGGCTGTTGGTGGCTTTGGGTTTGTCCTCGGCGGTCAGGATGGCTTCGCCGTCCAGTGACCACACGGTGACGATGGTGGTGCGGCGGGGGATGCAGTTGTATTCAAACTGCGCGATGATGCGGCTCGTCCCGCTCGGATAGCTCTCCACCTCCTCCACCTCTTCTTCGTTGTCTTCGCTGGCTTGGACCCAGAACACCTCGCTGGTCGCCTTTAGTTCGGTGCATCCTGCGCTGCGTTGAGCGGGCAGGTCGAAGTTCGCCGACGTGGCGATCACGTCGCCGGCCAGTCGGTGAATCTGACGGGCGTATGCGCTGCCTGCCAGCGCAGCTAGGGCTGCGCCGATGGATAACACAGCTATCAATCGTTTCATCTTCTCCTCTCCCTTAGATTAACTCGCCTTGAACTGATCGCTGGGACTTGAACGCCACTGCCAGCCCAGCGCTCAGAAGGACAAACCGTTGACAAAGTCCTTGAACAGTGGCTCAACCTCGCCAATCGTCGCCGGCGTGGCCACAAGCGTGACGATCACGGCGCGGTTCTCGGAGACAAAAATGTAGTCTAGCCCCTGAATCACGCGCGGGATGGCGCCTGTCAGCCCGCCTGGGTCAACCCAAGCGAACTCTTGGACGGTGGCGGGCTTGCCTTGGATGGTCTCCTGGGCGGTGCGCACGACGCGATAGGTTAGATTGTCTGCAGCTCGCTCAGAAGCCAGGAGCGCAGTGATGGCCTTGATGTCACTGCCGGCTGGTGGCGTCACCACGCGCAGGGCGAACTCCACCCCGCTGCCTGTCCGGTCTGCGACGCGAAAGGCCTCTCCCTCCCCGGTTGCGACGCTGAAGTAAGCCGGATACGCGCCGCGGATGCCGGCGGCCTCGAACGGGGTGCTGCTGTTCACCGCGCTGTTCCAGCCGATCGCCCCGATGATGAGCATAATCGCGCTTGCTGCGATCGTGAGCGCGTTAGCCTGGCGATCGCCCACTGTTGGGTCACCGCTGGGCTGGGTCAGCCGGCCACTGGCGGCTGCCGAAACGTCGCGGTTGACCAACAGCGCCAAGATAACGGTGATCAAGACGACGAAGATGGCGGACAAGGCGAACCCGGTCAGTGTCGGTAGTCCGCCGCCCGTCGTGCCAAACGAGAAGCTGCCGGTCTCGAGCTGGCCGCTCAGCAGCGTGAACACGCCGTTCAGCAGCGCGGTGACGACGAAGCCGAGCGGCAACCACCACGGCGGATCCTGCTGCACTTTGGCGTGGCCGAGGAAGTAGCCGATCACGCCACCGAAGGCAGCATAGGCGAGCGCGACCTCCGCGACATATACGCCCGTGCTGCCCAGGTCCGCACCGCCGCTCGCCAAGATGAACCGAAGATTCGCGGCTGTGGCGTAGCCCAAGCCGGCTGCGGTGCCGTAGATCAAGCCGTCGGTGCGCTCGTCGAACTCCGGCGAGTCAAAGATGAAATAGCGCACCGTCGCATATAGGATAAATGTCTCGATTGCGCCGCGCAGGAAGATCGACCCGATCAGCGCGCTGCCCAGATCACGAAACAGCCACTCTTGGGTGCGGAAGACCTCGTTGGTGAGCGGGATGCCCAGTGCGCCAGCGAGCGCAAGGCCAATGACGAACATCTGGGCGACATGCCCAACCGGCTCCGGCTCAAGGCGATCCTGAAGATAAAAAAAGACGAGCCAACTCGCGGCCGGCACGATGGACAGAATAATTCCTATCGTTAATAGGCCGATGCCGGAGATCTGCGGGCGCAGTGCAGTGTCTAGGGCCACGACAACCGCCAAGAAGACCACCAGGGCGATCAAGGACGCCGCCGCGGCCCGCCAAGTGCTCGCTCGCGCTCTATCTGCCTTGGCATACCGATTCATCTGCGGATCTGTTGAGAGCGTATGTGACATGTCTTCCTCCTGTTCATCTAGTGCTGATCTCCAAGGTTGCACATGCTGGCTGCGCTGCTTTCTGAGCGGCAGGCCTTGGTCCAACATCCTAAGTGCTGTCAAGTTGGTTGAACTGTCAGTTGTTGGTGTCTTAAAATCAAGCCATTGGTGCAAGCATAAAGGGATGAAGATAAGCGTAGTTTAAATAAACATCCTGCGCCGGCCCTCTGACGAACCCTCAGCAGATACGCTTGGCGTGAAAGTGGTGCTCCTAGGGCTAATGAATGAACGCACTCCACGCCGACACGTTGCACTTAGCATATCATGGATGGTAGAATATAAGTAATACGGAGCGGTACGACCATTCTGTGGTGCGTGCGCCCGTATCAGCGAGCGAAGCAAATAGGAGTGCGGAGACAGTGGCACTGAGCAAGGACGAGAAGAACGCAATTATCGAGCGATTCGCGGTTAATCCGAACGATACCGGCTCATCAGCCGTGCAGGTAGCGCTGCTTACTCAGCGCATCAACCGGCTGAATGAGCACTTGAAATCGCACAGGCACGACGAGAGTTCCCGGCGCGGGTTGCTGTTGCTGGTGGGTAAGCGGCGCGCTCATCTTAAATATCTGGCTGCCAAAGACCCCCAAGCCTACCGTCAACTGCTCGCCAAGCTGGGCTTAAGAAAGTAGGCAAATCACAGAGGCACGCTTACTGTGCCTCTGTGCGTGTATGGCTGCGAGAGAGGTGCAGTTGTAGATGTTAGAAGCCAGCCTCTGAGCCTATGCTTGGCGGTTGGCTTCTAACCTCTAACTGCTCCCTCCCGCGCCAGACAAACGTAGCACATGTCGAGTATGAGACGTATAGCAATTGTGAGGAGCAGACGATGTCAGCAACAGATGTAACGCGTATTGTCGAAGCACCTAAGCCGACAAACCACATCTTCACGGCGCGGATCGGCGACAAGGAGATACGGGTCGAAACAGGACGTTTGGCGCAGCAGGCCGGCGGAGCCGTCACGGCGCGGATGGGCGACACGATGGTGCTGGCCACTGCCACGATGTCCAAGACAGTTCGCCAAGGCATAGACTTCTTTCCGCTAAACGTAGAATACGAAGAGCGGCTCTACGCCGCTGGCCGCATCCCCGGCAGCTACTTCCGTCGTGAGGGTCGCCCGCCAGAGGCAGCTATCCTGATCGCCCGTCTGGTGGACCGCCCGCTGCGCCCGCTCTTCCCCGACGACCTGCGCAATGACGTGCAGATCATTGTGACGGCCCTCTCGCATGACCAGGTGAACGACATTGACGTGCTCGCGGTGAACGCTGCGAGCGCTGCGCTGATGATCAGCGATGTGCCGTTCGATAACCCAGTCGGCGCGGTGCGCATTGGCCTAATCAACGGCGAGCTGGTAGTCAACCCCACCATCCCAGAGATGCAATATAGCGACCTAGACCTGCGCGTCGCCGGCACAAAAGACGCCATCGTGATGGTCGAGTGTGGAGCCAACGAGGTGGACGAAGCCACCGTCGTGCGCGCGCTTGAGCTGGCTCACCAGTCCATTCAGGAGTTCGTGGCGTTGCAGCACAGGATGCGCCAAGAGGTCGGCAAGCCCAAGGCCGACTATCCGAAGTTCGGGCGCGACGAAGCGTTCAACCAACGCGTGCGCGAGGCGCTGGGTAAACGCATCCAGGAAGCTATTGAGCAAGAGCTGGAAAAAGCTGAGCGCCAGGCGATCCTCGATGCGCTGGAGGGCGAGGTGTTGGCCCAGATGCAATCAATCGGCGATGTGAACGCCGATGAGTTGCATCAGGTGGTGAAAGATGTGACCAGCGAAGCGGTGCGCATGCGCATCCTACGCGACGGTGTGCGGCCTGATGGACGCCGGCCCAAGGAAATCCGTCCAATCTGGGTGGAGGTAGGCGATCACCTCAGCCCCCGCGCGCATGGCGCCGGTCTGTTCACCCGTGGCGAGACCCAGATCCTCTCAATCGTCACGCTCGGCAGCAAGGGTGACGCGCAGCCACTCGACGGCCTGTATCCAGTCGAGGAAAAGCGCTACATGCATCATTACAACTTCCCGCCGTTCTCCACCGGTGAGGTAAAGGTGCTGCGCGGCAGCAGCCGGCGCGAGATCGGTCATAGTGCGCTGGCAGAGCGCGCGCTGTTGGCGGTGATCCCCGACGAAAACGAGTTTCCCTATACGCTGCGCGTGGTCAGCGAGGTCCTCTCCTCGAATGGTTCAACCTCAATGGGCAGCGTGTGCGGCAGCACGCTAGCGCTCATGGACGCTGGGGTGCCGATCAAGGCGCCGGTGGCCGGGATCGCCATGGGCTTGGTCACCGCGCCGGGCGGCATCTCCGAGGGCTACGCCATCCTCAGCGACATCCAAGGGCTGGAAGATCACATCGGCGACATGGACTTCAAAGTGGCCGGCACGAAGAAAGGGATCACCGCGCTCCAGATGGATATCAAGATCTCTGGCCTGACCCCTCAGATATTGAAAGAGGCGCTAGAACAAGCGCGCGAGGGTCGGCTGGCTATTCTGGAGCGCATGCTGGAAGCGATCGCCGAGCCGCGACCGAGCCTGAAGTCGCACGCCCCACGCATGTTGATCATCAACATAGACCCAGAGAAGATCGGCGCAGTGATCGGCCCAGGCGGTAAGACCGTCCGCAACATCCAGGATCAAACCGGCGCCAAGATTGACATTGAGGACGACGGTCGTGTGTTCATCTCAGCCACTGATGGAGAAGCTGCCCGTCGCGCGCGGGAGATGGTGGAGGCGCTGACCGGCACGGTGACGCTGGGCGGCATCTACACCGGCAAGGTGGTGCGCATCACCGAGTTCGGCGCCTTCGTTGAGATCCTGCCTGATACAGACGGCATGATCCACGTCTCGCAGCTCAGCGACCATCCGGTGCGCAACGTGGCCGACGAGGTGAAGGTTGGCCAAGAGGTGACGGTCATGGTGATCGGCAACGAGAACGGCAAGATCCGCCTCAGCCGGCGCGCTGTTCTCGAGGGGATGACCTTAGAGGAGGCTCAGGAGGCCGACCGCGCCGGCGGGCGCGGCGGTCCGCGCCGCCCGACCAGCAACGGCGGCAGCAAGCGCCCATCACCGCCACCCGCGCGCAGCGGTGGGCCGGAGCGCAGCAGCCGAACCAGCAGACGGTAGATATCTGCGCTGGGCTACAATGCTGTCACTCGCATTGTCATGTCCAGCATCGCTCATCTGGACGAAGTCGCTCATCGCGATGGCTACTCAGCGCTCCTAGAGCGCGTGTTGATCACCGAAGCGCAACTGTGCCAGCGCGTGGCCGAGCTGGCCGAGCAGATCTCGCGCGATTATGCGGGGAAGACACCGCTCCTGGTCTGCATCCTGCGCGGCGGGGTGATGTTCCTCACCGACCTGATGAAGCACCTCACTGTGCCGCACCACGTGGACTTTATGGCCGTGTCTTCCTATGGCGTTGGCGCGCGGTCAACGCGCGGCCAGCCCCGCATTACGCTCGACCTGAACACCGATGTGCGCGACCGGCACGTGTTGCTGGTGGAGGACATCATTGACAGCGGCCACACGATTGACCATGTGCTGCGCCTGTTGCAGACGCGCGAGCCGGCCAGCCTGCGGGTGTGCGCTCTTTTAGACAAGCCTGCTCGCCGCGAGGTCTACGTGCCGATCACCTACCTGGGCTTCGAGATACCCGATGAATTCGTGTTCGGCTATGGCTTGGACTTGGATGAATACTTTCGCAATCTGCCGTTCATCGGCGTGGTGAAGAAAGCGTATCAGTAGTGTGATGGCAAGACTTCGTTGGGGCATCCTCGGCACTGGCGCTATCGCGCGAACATTTGCCGCTAGCCTGCAACGCTCGAGAACTGGCGTGCTGTTTGCTGTGGCCAGCCGCACACAGGCTGCAGCTGAAGCGTTCAGCGACGCTTCTAGGTGCTATGCCTCCTATGAGGCTTTACTGGCCGACCCAGACGTTGACGTGGTGTATATCGCACTCCCGCATCCTCTCCATGCGGAGTGGGCGATCAGAGCGGCTGAGGCTGGCAAGCACATCCTGTGCGAGAAGCCGCTGGCGCTGAATTACCCCCAGGCCCAAGTGGTGATCGAGGCCGCGCGCGAACATGACGTGTTCCTGATGGAAGCGTTCATGTACCGCTGTCACCCACAGACGGCGCGGTTGGTAGAACTCATCCGCCAGGGCGTGATCGGCGATGTCGGTGTGATCCAGGCGACCTTCAGCTTCCACGCCGAGGTCGGGCCAGATCATCGGCTGCTCAGCAACGCGCTGGGCGGTGGCGGCATCCTAGACGTGGGCTGCTACCCTGTTTCCATGGCCCGTCTGATCGCCGGCGCAGCGCTTGGGCGCGCCTTCGCTGAACCGCTCCAGGTGAGCGGCAGCGGCAAACTGCATCCCCTCACTGGCGTGGATGAATACGCGGTCGGTGTGCTGACCTTTGAGCAGGGCATCCTGGCTCAAGTGGCAGCCGGCGTGCGCCTGAACCAGCGCAACGTCGTTCATATCTTTGGCAGCGACGGCGAGATTTTGGTCACCGCTCCCTGGCTGCCGGCGCGCCATGGCGGAACCTCAGACATCATCGTGCAGCGGCGCGGCCAGCCCAGGCAGGTCGTTGAAGTGCATACCGAGGACTGGTTGTATGCCGTCGAAGCCGATACCGTGGCCCAGTACATTGCACATCGCCAGGCGCCGGTGATGAGCTGGGATGACACGTTGGGCAATATGCGCACGCTCGATCTGTGGCGACGGGCGATCGGCCTGACCTATGACCAGGAGAAGCCTAATGCGCCGGAGATGAAGCTCACCATCGGCCGGCGGCCGCTCGCACGACGGCCCGACCACCCGATAACATACGGGCGAATCGCCGGTTTGGACAAGCCGATCTCGCGGCTGTTGCTGGGTGTAGACAATCAGGAAGACATCGTCCACACCTCGATGATGCTCGATGCCTTCTTCGAGCGCGGCGGCAATGCCTTTGACACCGCCTACGTGTATGGCGACGGCAAGCATGAGACCCTGCTCGGCCAGTGGGTGACCAATCGCGGCGTGCGCGAGCAAGTAGTGATCTTGGACAAAGGTGCGCACACCCCGTTTTGCACGCCCGAGGATTTGACCCGCCAACTGTTGATCAGCTTGGAGCGCCTGCAGACCGAATACGTGGACATTTATATGCTCCACCGTGACAACCCTCAAGTGCCAGTGGGTGAGTTCGTGGATGTGCTGAACGAACATCAGCGCGCCGGCCGCATCCGCATCTTTGGCGGATCTAACTGGACGATCGAGCGGATCGAGGCAGCCAACGCATACGCGGCTCAACATGGTCTGCAGGGCTTTAGCGCGATTAGCAATAACTTCAGCCTGGCTCGCATGGTTCAACCTCCCTGGGAAGGCTGTCTGAGCGCGAGCACGCCCGAGTTCAGAGCCTGGCTGACGCAAACGCAAATGCCTCTGTTCCCGTGGTCAGCGCAAGCACGCGGCTTCTTCCTGGATGACACGTCGCCGGAATTCAACGCAGATCCCGAGCGGGTGCGCAGTTGGTTTAGCGAGGACAACTTCGAGCGCCTGCGCCGAGCCCGTGAGATGGCAAAGCGCTACAATGTGTTGCCGATCAACGTTGCGCTGGCCTATGTGCTTCACCAACCGTTCCCGACCTTCCCGATCATCGGCCCGCGCACGCTGCGTGAGCTGCTTACGTCGCTGCCGGCGCTCGGCCTGCGTCTGACCGCTGATGAACTGCGTTGGTTAAACCTGGAGGTGTAATAAAACAGGGAGATGGATGCGACGTTAGCGCTGCTTGAGCCTCACTTCCCGCAGCGACTGTTCAGCGCGGATGAATACGAGCGGATGATCGCCGCAGGCATCCTGGCTGAGGACGAGCGCGTCGAGCTGATTAACGGGACGATCTACCCGATGAGTCCGATTGGAAGCTGGCACGCAGCGTGCGTGAAGCGGCTGGTGCTGTTGCTGATTGAACACCTGGGGCGCAGCGCCATCGTGGGCGCACAAGACCCGATTCGTCTCTCGGACGATAGCGAGCCACAGCCTGACGTGGCCGTATTGCGGCCGCGCGAGGACTTCTACGCCAGCGCACTGCCGCGGGCTGAGGACGTCCTGCTGGTCGTCGAGGTGGCCGAGACCTCGCTGTTCTTTGACCGCACGGCGAAGTTGCCGCTGTATGCCAAGGCTGGCATTCCTGAGGTCTGTCTGGTGGACCTACAGCACGAAGTGATCGAGCGTCACATTCGCCCGCTGCATGGCCGCTATGCGGAGGCAGCGACCTTCCAGCGCGGCCAGGTCCTGAACTCGCCTGCGCTCGGCTTGTCCCTCGCCGTCGAGGATATCCTCGGTCGCGCTGCGCTATCGGGCGCCTAGCGTCCGCACGGATTCACCCTCAACACGCCAATTCGCACCCCGCCGTCGGACGTGCGCGCTGGCGAATCGTCCACCGGCCAGCGCGCGCCGGTCTGCGGGTGATACAAACCAACAACAATTGCATAGCGACCCAATGGCGCATTGGTCGGGACTTCGATGGTGCGCGGGTCAGGGATGATCTCATCGCTCGACCAGACGGTTGGTGGATAGCTGCCATCGCGCGGCGGGCCGTCGGCCTGGGCGATAACTTGGCCATCGGGAGCGCGCAGGTGTAGAAAGACGATGTAGTCGGCGTCGAACGGGCCGCCAGCGCGCCAGGTGAGCGTGATGTTCACCGTTGCGCCTGGGCATGTCGTGATGGGCGCGTCCAATTGCGCCACGCTTGTGCCGCTGCTCAGCGGCAGCCAGGTCGCCCCTGGTGCAGCTTGGGCGTTCAGAGGCACTTTCACGCGGCCAGCAATGACCTCGCGATCGCTATCTAGCCAGCGAATGCTGATGTCGTAAGCGCCTTTGCGCGCGTCGGGGTAGGGCAGGATCGGGAAGTCATACCAATCCTCCTCCCCCGCGAAAAACCGGTCGGTGTGGATTATTCGCGAGCGGACTGGCAGTCCATCGCCGCGCTGGGTCACGATCGGCTGCACGCGCAGCTCGCGCTGGCCCAACGGAGGGCCGGCTTTTAAGCGCACGCTGATAATCAACGGCGATGTGGTGATCACCTCGCGCGTGCTAACAGCGACACCGGTGACCTGCCAGCCGTCGCCTAGCTCATGGACGCCCTCATCCAGTAAGACATCTGGCTTGATCGGAAGACGTACCCGCCGCCAAATGATCATCGGCGATCCCCAGAAGCGAGCGTCTTCCAGCTCAGCCACCGGCGCGTATAAGGCAGCGAACCAGTCATCTCGTTGAGGATTGGCGTCGTAAAGCGCGTTGATGCTGGTCAGCGCCAAGTAGTCTGGCTGTAGACGCAGTAGGCCGCCGACAAAGTCGCCGCGGCGAATGGCAGGCAATTCCGAAGGTAGCGTCAGGCCCAGGAAGTCATACGTTGTGCGCTTGGCGTAGTAGCTCATCACGCCCAGCTCGGTCACGCCCAGCGTCGCCGTCGCCGGCGTGTTGGCCGCGATCCAACGGCCGACCCGTTCGTAGATGTCCACTTTCGTCTCCGGCAGAACTTTAGAGGCGACCTCTGCCGGTGGGGGTGGTGTGCCGCCGCGGACTACGTCAACGATGCGCATATCCATCAGTAACAGAGGCAGCAGCGCTATGTAGATTGTTGCCCCTGTGGCCCATCCTGGCCGTAATGAGGCGAGCCACGTGATGCTGATAGCAATCAGCGCAGCCAGCCCTGGCAACATCGGCGCGTAATACCAAGCGTAAGGCGCCACGCCCAGGGCGGTGTAACCGACCAAGTGAAGGATGGCCCAGGCGACCGGCAGCAGAAAGGGAACGTCACTGGGCCAATGCCAGCCACGCGCGCGCGCAGCGTCCGCGCTCTGCCATGCCAAGCGATACGCCCCTAGTCCAATTGCAAGTGGGATGAGCATGAAGAGCGGCAAATGCTGAAGATAAGCTTGGATCAGCAAAACCGCTCCTTCTAAAAAGTGAGTGTTGGGGTAGAAGCCTGTTAGGCCAGCGACGGCTTGTGCCGACTTGGTCTGGAGCGTGGTGGGGATCGGCGAGCCGAACTGTGCGATCAGGAAGATCGCCAGCGGCCCGTAAGTGGCAGATGCCGTGGCGAGCGCTGTGAGGGCAGAGGGCAAGCGCGCCCGCCAGCCGGCTTGTCCTAAAAGCAGGGCGCGCGCAACGATGATGAGGAGGACGAGCGCCCCATCGCCGCGCAACCCTAAGCCCAAGCCGGCCAGCGCGCCGGCCCAGCCTGGCCGGTTGCGACCCGCGCAGAACAGCGCCCAGCCAGCCAGCGCCATGAAGAGCGGCGTCTCAAAGCCGACCGTCAACCAAGCGAGCGGGAAGGCGACGAAGACTAAGCCGGCGACCAAACCCTGGGATGGCTGGCCATGTCGCCAGCCCATTGCCCCCAGCGCCCAGGCAGTTGCGATTAATCCCAGCACGCCCAGGACGTAGCTGCTGGTTGGGATGTCCAGTCCAATGGCGGCCAGCGCGCCAAGCGCCAGCGCGTAGAGCGGCGCTGTGGTGATCAACGCCCGCTCAGGTGCGTCGGGGTTAAAGGTGAAGCCCAGCCCGCGGGCTAGATTATCGGCAAAGCGGTAGGTGATAAATGGGTCGTCGAAGCGCAAGCCGATCATCAGTATGCCCAGCACTATGCCTACCACGGCCGGCGCAGCGAATATCAGCGCGTCTCGTGCGCTCGAGGCAGCTTTAGACGACGATCTCCCCACCGTCAACCTCGATGCATTGGCCGGTGATGAAGCTGGCCTCCGGTGAGGCGAGGAAGGCCACTACGCTGGCCACCTCTTCGGGCGTCCCTAGGCGCTTCATGGGGATCTGCTCGGTTTTGTGGGCGATGTGCGTTCCGAGCGGCCAGCCCTCGTTGCGGCAAATCTCAGCGTCCACCTTGTGAAGCATCTCAGTGAGGATCGAACCCGGGCACACCGCGTTGACCGTCACGCCGAACGGTGCCAGGTCCATAGCTATAGCGCGCGTGAGGCCGAGCACAGCAGCCTTGTTGCTACAGTAGGCAGCGCTGTTCCTAAAGCCGGTGCGACCAGCGATGCTGCTGATGTTGACGATGCGTCCATAGCGCTGTCGCTTCATAACCGGCGCGATGGCCTTGGTGCAAATGAACACACCGGTGTAGTTCACGGCAATCATGGCATTCCATTCGTCCAGGCCGAGCTGCTCAAGCGGCGTGCCACGATAGATGCCAGCGTTGTTCACCCAAACGTCCACCCGGCCAGCCCAACGCAGGATGTCCCCTACGGCTGACTGCACATCGGCTTCGTTGGCCACGTCGGCCCTCACGGTTCGCACATGCGCGCCAGTCTTATGGAGTTCGGCAGCGAGCTGTTCGCATTTCTCGCACTGTAAGTCCACGATGGCGACGGCTGACCCTTCGCCAACGAAGCGCCGGACGAAGGCTTCGCCCAGCCCTTGTGCACCGCCGGTGACGACGGCGACTTGGCCTTTGAAGCGATGGCATGTGTTGATCATGGCCTATGGCCGACAATTGTAAGGATGGCTTGGTCAAGCGCAGGGTGGTCAGCGGTCGGCAGTTCCAGCGCCAGCACAATCACATGCCGTGCGTCGACGCGCACATGCCATCCTACAAACTTGCTGTCCGCAATTTGCGCTTGGCCAGTGAACGGTGGCGGCTGAAGCTTCGGCGGGCGATCAGATGGATGGGCGTTGCTGGCGATCAGCGTTGGCGTCACTGGCTGGCCAGCGATGATCTCGGCCACGCTCGCCGCTACGCGCAACGGCGTCACGCGCAGGCTGCCCTGGCCGATCGTCTCGCTGAAGGTTGTGGTAACGGGCAAGGGCACGGCTGCGTTTGGCAGCTCGAAGGGGACATGTGCGTTCAGCTTCAGGGCTTCTGCGGTTGTGCGCCAGCGCGAGAGATCGACGGGACTGGCCCCGCGCAGGTTGAACAGCCAGGCCAGCAATGTGCCAGGCTGGTATAGACCCTGTGTTGCTCGATTAATCAATGGCGCGTTTGGATCGGCGCGCAACTGATCCCATGTTTGATCCAGTCGGTTTGGATCGAAGCTTGGCATGCTGACCAGCGCCAATACCTCACCATTGCGCCAGTCGAGCACGACGGCTGCGCCTTGAGTGAGCACCGACCCAGCACGCAGCGCGTTCGCCGCACGCAATTGCCATCCCAGCTCCAACGACGATGTCACTGCCTCCCCTATCCGTGGGCGGTGCAGCAAGTCATCCCACAGCGTCCGCTGGCCGCGCAGGACGGCGTCAGCGAATCCCTCTAGCCCGCCAGTCCCGTAGCGCAGGCTGTAGTAGCCGATGGCCGGCGCGGCTTCTGGATGAGGATAGGCGCGCTGATAGCGCGCACGCACGCCTGCGCAGGGCGCTGGCACCTGAACGGCGTTGACGCAGGTCGAGAAGGCCAACAGCGCCCCGCGGCGGTCATAGATCGGGCCGCGAAAGGTGGCTTGCTCGGCTACAACTAGGCGTGGATTGTCGGCCCGCGTCCGCAGTGCGCCGGCTTGGACAATGCCCCAATAGCCGGCTGCGAACCCCAGCATGGTGATCAGCGCAGCGCTCACGCGCATGATTGCCCTAGCTACGTCTGGAGCGATCGCCTTTGAGGGCATGTCTGTCGAGAGGCGGATTAACACGCCGAGCATGACGTAGCTGACGACCAGCGATGTGCCGCCATAGCTGATGAATGGCAGGGTTGCGCCGGTAATCGGCAGCACGCCTAGGTTGCCGCCGATGATAACGAAGCCCTGTATGCTCAAGCTTGCTGCGAGACCGCCAGCTAACAGAGACCCATAGCGACTTGGCGAGCGCAGACTGATTCGCCAGGCGCGCAGAATGAGTACAGCGTAGCCAGCTATCACAGCCAGCGCGCCGGCCAGGCCTAGTTCCTCGGCAATCATGACAAATGGAAAGTCGGTATGCACCGCCGGCACATAGTCTGGTTGGCCCTGGTTGATGCCTTGGCCGAATAGCCCGCCGCTGGCGACCGCGATCAACGATTGCACGATCTGGAATGCGCTGCCTTGTGGATCGGCCCAAGGGTTCAGCCAAATATTCAGCCGCTGCGCCACCCGCGCTGAGAGGACATAGCCTAGCCCAGCAGCGAACAGAAGCGCGCCGAACACGCTAAGCAGTAGCCGGGCTTGGCCGGTGGCCAGATACACTATCAAGCCGTATGTTATGAGCAACAGTGATGCTGCGCCCAAGTCCTGCTGCGTCAGCAGCGCAGCCAGCGCGATGATGACCATCAGAGCGGTGGGTGCGAGCGCGCGCCATCCACTGTCTGGCCGTTCGGCAAAGTAAGCAGCGAGGAAGACGATCATCAATAGCCGAACCAGCTCAGAGGGCTGAATAAACAGACCACCGATGTTTAGCCAAAGCCGTGCGCCGGCACCAGACGGGTTGACGCCAAAGACCAGGCTGATCAGCAATAGGGCCAGACCAGCCAGCAGCCAGGCATATTTGAACTGCCGCAGCAAGCGCAATCCGTTTTTGTGCGCGGTGATCATCAGCATGAGCGCAAATCCGATCGCTAGCGCTAGAACTTGCCGGCCCAGGAAGTTAGGTGCGGTGCGCGCGATTGAAAGCAGGCCTAGGCTGGTGAGCATCACAGTCGTTGGCAGCAGGTAAGGGTCGCAGCGCCGTACGTATCGGGCTAGCCAACCACTGGCTATGCTGGCAAGGCCGCTCAGCACAGCCAGCGCGACCAGGATGGTCGCGTCGTTTCGCTGAAGGGCGAGCGATATGCTGCCAGCCCAAGCAGGCAGGAGCGCTAGGCTGATCAGCGCAGGCGCCGGCCATGTGTTATGCATCCAGGCAGTGTGGTGTTCTGTAGTTTTTGCGCTGGGTTACGATAACATAGACGATGTATGAGCAAACCATTGGTCTTGGTAGTGGGTGCATCGGGGCGGACAGGGCAACGGGTGATACAAGCGCTGCGCCGGCATGGCTTCCCTGTGCGGGCGCTGGTGCGCGAATCGTCTAAACACAATCTGGCCGTTGCCGAGGATGTGGAGGTGATCGTCGGTGATGTTACCGATGAAGCAGACATTCGCCGCGCCTTGGCAGGCGTCACCTACGTCGTGAGCGCGCTGGGCAGCAAGGGGGCAGCCGATGCGGCGCACATCGAGCTCATCGAATTCACGACTATTGCTGAGCTTTCCCAGCTTGCCAAGGAGATGGGCGTGCAGCACTTTGTGTTGTGTTCTTCAATGGGCGTGGAGATACCAGAGATGATCCCGCCGTTGGCCGAAATCCTGCGCCAGAAGCGGCGCGGTGAGCTGGCGCTGGAACACAGCGGTGTGCCGTTTACGATCGTTCGGCCAGGCGGCTTGACCGATCAGCCGGGTGGTGGCGGCGTGGCGATCGCGCGCACCTTGCCCAGCTTCGGGATGATCGCGCGTGATGACGTCGCCGAGGTGATGGTTCAGGCTTTGTTACAACCAGAGGCCAAGAATAAGATCGTCGAGATCATCAATGTGCCCGACGCTGGCCCAGCCAGCCGGCCTGGGCTGTTTGCAGAGGTCGCGCAGGCATAGCTTGCCGGCTCCGGTGGCCGGGAACTAGGTCAAACCGATTGACGATTCAGTTCGATAAGGATAGAATTAAGGGAGATGGCGCTTAGCCAAGCCGTGTTGCCGACTCAGCCGATTAGCACTTCGATTATTCAGCGTGCCTTGTCTATACGTCGGGCGCGGTAGGCAAGCGCGGAGAGCGATGAATGACAAGAGCCTTCCGTAACCCGGAAGGCTCTTTTGTTTGTGAGGTGGACAATGGCAACGCAACTGTATGACACGACCCTCCGCGATGGCACACAAGGCGAGGGGGTTAACCTCTCGGTAGAAGATAAGCTGCGCATCGCGCAGCGGCTTGATGAGTTCGGTATGCACTATATCGAAGGCGGGTGGCCTGGCAGCAACCCGAAAGATGCTGAGTTCTTTGCGCGCGCGCGGACACTGCCGCTAAAGCACGCGCGCTTGGCTGCTTTTGGGAGCACGCGCAAAGCCGGCACTGCGGCAGAAGCTGATCCGCAGATCAAGGCGCTCCTGGAAGCTGGTACGCCTGTAGTCACTTTGGTGGCAAAGACCAGCACACTGCACGTCCGCCACGTGCTGGAGACGACCCTAGAGGAGAACCTGCAGATGATCGCTGAGAGCGTGGCCTTCTTCAAGCGGCATGGCAAAGAGGTGATCCACGATGCGGAGCATTTCTTTGACGGCTTCAAGCTGGACAGAGACTACGCATTAGCGACCTTGCGAGCGGCGCGCGAGGCTGGCGCAGACTGGCTGGTGCTGTGCGATACCAATGGTGGCACGATGCCTTGGGAGGTGGAGGACATCGTGCGCTTTACCATCGCCGAGCTACAAAAGGACGGGCGCACCTGCCAATTCGGCATTCACACCCACAACGACGCCGGCCTGGCCGTGGCCAACGCGCTGGCTGCGGTGCGGGCCGGCTGTGGCCAGGTTCAGGGCACGATCAACGGCATCGGCGAGCGGGTGGGCAATTGCGACCTGGTGACCACCCTGGCGAACCTCAAGCTAAAGCTGAACGACGAGTGCGTCAGCGACGAGCAGTTGCGCCGGCTGACCGAGCTATCCCGCTATGTGTATGAAGTCGCTAACCTCACGCCAGATATCCGCCAGCCGTACGTCGGTCAGGCTGCCTTTGCGCACAAGGGCGGCATTCACGTCGCCGCTATCCTCAAAGTTGAGGAGAGTTACCAGCACATTGATCCGGCGCGCGTGGGCAACCATAAGCGCGTGCTAGTGAGCGAGCTGAGCGGGCGCAGCAACATCGCCTATAAAGCCAAAGAGTTCGGCCTCAACCCGGATAGCGAAGAGGTGAAGCGCGTCCTGCAGCGCGTGAAGGAGCTGGAGAACCGCGGCTTCTTCTTCGAGGGCGCGGACGCCAGCCTGGAGCTGATGTTGCGCCGCGCGCAGCCGGACTACGCGCCGCTCTTTGAGCTGTTGGATTACATGGTCGTGGTGGAGCACCGCGAGGGGCGCGGCGTTCTGGCCGAGGCCACCGTGAAGTTGCGCGTGGATGGCGAGATCACGCATACTGCAGCGGAGGGCGACGGGCCGGTGAACGCGCTTGACTTGGCCACGCGCAAGGCGCTGATCCCGCACTATCCGAAGCTCAAGAAGATGCGCTTGGTGGATTACAAGGTGCGCATTATTGACAGCGACAAGGCTACTGGCGCAACCACGCGCGTGACGATTGATTCCTCCAACGGGCGCCGCACATGGACGACAGTGGGCAGCTCGACCAACATTGTGGACGCCTCCTGGCAAGCGTTGGCCGACTCAATGGAATATGCGCTATTGATCGCCTGAGGGGGTGAGGGGGACGTCCCTGGCGAAGCTGTAGATTTCAATGCCAAGCTCACGAG
>DAOTYZ010000065.1:0-3196 GCA_034434555.1 Candidatus Roseilinea sp. | reverse complement strand
CCGGCATCGGCGAGGCGCACTTTGTGCAAACAGTGTTCTCGCCGCTTTCTGTGTTGAGCTTCCTGCTGGCCCATCCGCCGCAGCACAATGCCGATCAATTGGTCCAGGCGCAGTATGACGCGCTGCGCCATGCCATCATCGAGAACCCGCAGGGCGTGCATGCCGCATTGGGGGTGATCGCCGACGTGCTGGCCGCCTACGCTGCGGCAGCGGTGGACGCCGGCGCGAGCGGCATCTTCTTCGCCATCGTCAAGTTGGCCCGCCAGGGCGTGCTGAGCGAGGCCGAATATGCTGAGTTTGGCCGGCCTTACGATCTGCGTGTGCTACAGGCTGTGCAAGGCGCGCCGTTTAACCTGCTTCATATCTGCGGCCCACGGGTATACTTCCCGCTGGTGCTGGACTATCCCGTACACGCCATCAACTGGGCGGCCCTCAACCAAGATAACCCCACAGTCGGCGAAGCCCAACACCTGACCGACCGCGCGCTGATTGGCGGGGTGGACGAGCTGGGCACACTGCAATTCGGCACGCCGGAGCAGGTGCTGGCCGAGGCGCAAGCGGCCATCCGCGCGACGGGTGGGCAGCGCTTCCTCCTCGCGCCTGGCTGTGGCACGCGCATGGACGTGCCGGACGCCAACCTGCGCGCCCTGCGCCGCGCCGTTGAGCTGCCGCGCTAACCGGACATGCCGGACTTCGCGCTGCGCACGCTGGGCGACCAGCTCATCAACGGGCTAGTGATCGGCAACATTTATGCGTTGATCGCCATCGGCCTAGCGCTGATCTTCGGGGTCGCTAACCTGATCAACTTCGCCCACGGCTCGGTGTATATGGTTGGTGCTTATGTGGGATGGGTGGCGATCACCTGGCTGGGCTGGCCGCTGCTGCCGACCTTCGTCCTAGTGGCCGTCGTCTGCGCCGGCTTGGGCTTGGCGATAGAGCGGCTCGGCCTGCGCCAACTGCAAAATCAGGCGCGCATCGCGCCGCTGTTGGCCACGATCGGCATCAGCTTCGCCCTCGACCAGTTGGTGCAGATCATCTTCTCACCCAACCCACACGCCTTCCCCAGCCCGCTGCCTGCGACGCGCATCGCGCTCGGCGGGGTGAGCGTCGGCCTGCTCGACCTCTTGATCGCGGGCATCACGATCGCTGCAGCCGCCGCGCTGTTCGCCTTTCTGCGCTTCACACGCCTGGGTTGGGCTGTGCGCGCCACGGCCCAGGATCGCGAGGCGGCCCAGCAAATGGGGGTGGACGTGGACGCAATCAACGCGCTCACCTTCGCCATCGCCTCGGTGCTGGGCGGCATCGGCGGCATGTTGATCGGCATGTACTTCACCTCGGTCTATCCCACTATGAGCTATGGGGCGATGATCAAAGGGTTCGTCGCCAACTTGATCGGCGGGCTGGGCAATGTGCCGGGCGCGGTGGTGGGCGGCTTGCTGCTGGGGCTGATTGAGACAATGGGCGTGGCATTGCTCGGTTCAACGTATCGAAACCTGTTTGCCTTCGTCATCCTGATCGGGGTGCTGGTGGTGCGGCCGACCGGCTTGTTTGGAGTGCAGCGCGCGCTGCCGCCGGAGCCGCTCACCGGCACGTTTGTGCCCAGCAGCCAGCCGGTGCGCCTTCCGCCCTGGCTGGTGGCGGCTGCCTTGGTCGCTGCTGTCCTGCTGCCGTTTATCTCAACCGATCCCTACCTGCTCCAGATCTTCACCAGCGCTTGGCTGTTCGCCATGCTGGCGCTGAGCATCACCCTGGTCACCGGCGTCGCTGGGCAGATCTCGCTGGGCCAGGCTGGCTTCTTGGCGATCGGCGGCTATGCCTCGGCGCTGTTGAGCATGCGCTTGGGGTTGCCGGTGGAGCTATCGCTCATCCTGGGGGCGATCCTGGCCGCCGCCATCGGCACACTGCTGACTTGGCCGGTTTTTCGGCTGCGCAGCCAGTATGTGGCGCTGGCCACGTTGGGCGTGGGCGAGGTGATCAACCAGATCGTGCTGACCTGGGAAGACTTCACCAACGGCCCGCTGGGGCTGAGCAACATCCCGCCGCTGTCGTTCTTCGGGCTGCCGATCACCCAGAACGCACCGATTTACTGGGCCGCGCTGGCGTTGCTTGTCGTCAGTGCGTTGTTCCAGTGGCGGCTGATGCGCTCGCACCTGGGCCGCACTTGGCGCGCATTGCGCGACGATGACGTGGCCGCGCGCGCCTTTGGGGTGTCGCCCGACCGCTACAAGGCGCTCGCTTTCATCGCCAGTGGGCTGGTGGCCGGCTTAAGCGGCGCGTTCACCGCACACATGTACTCGTATATCAACAACGAGACGTTCGCAGCGACCACGTCCATCCTGGGGTTGACAATGGTGATCCTCGGGGGGATGGGCAACATGGCCGGCGCGGTCGTCGGCGCCGTGGCGCTCACTGCACTGCCGGAGCTGTTTCGCCCGCTGGCCGATGCGCGTTACCTCATCTACGGCCTGGTGCTGTTGCTGCTGGTGCGCTTTAGGCCGCAGGGGATGTTGGGGACGGTCTGACGGGCGCTCGACTTTATCAGCACACTAACGATCCAAATAGTCAGTAGCGGGCGCAGCCGCTGGCGTGAGCACATGAGAGTCACCAGCATCCCCATCACCCTAAGCAAAGCGACGCTTGTGCCCGACTAAAGCGTCGCGGGCCGCCGCGCCCTGGTCAGCGCAGCCGCTAGCATGACAGGAGGGGTTGGGCATGAGTGACTTCTTGGGGCTTTGGTCGGGCGGAAGTTGAGCTCTTCCGCCTAGGGGCACAACGTCACTGCGCCCCTCGCACGACCGTGAGGCAGACATCGGATGGGCGATCAGCGTCACGGGACTGGTGTGGCGAGCGAGCGGCCCACGCCCCGTCGGTGAACGCACCCTAGGCGCACATTCACAGTTCTAAAATACCAGCCTAGGAGATCGCCCATGCTTCAGCCAATGCAAAGCGTAAACGGAGAATTGCTCGCAGTTTCCTCTGAAGACTGGATCGCCCGCGACCGCGAGGTGGTCAGCCCGGCCATCTACCGCTACACCGAGATCGCCTTCGCGCGCGGCGAGGGCGTGTTCCTCTACGACTTTGAGGGCCGGCGCTACTACGACATGGCCGCCGGCATCGCCACGATGAACGTCGGCCATTGCCATCCCCGCGTCGTCAACGCGATCGCCGACCAGGCGCGGACGCTCATCCACGCTGC
>DAOTYZ010000064.1:0-32756 GCA_034434555.1 Candidatus Roseilinea sp. | reverse complement strand
GAGTTCTATCTCCTCTATAAGAATCTCAAAAGCTGTATTTACCTCGTTGCTGTTCATCGTGTCCTCTCTTCTTGGTAACTGATCTGCTATCTCACTGATCGGATTTTACACATGGGTTACCTGAGGCGGGATGCGTTTACGCGCAGGGGCAACGATACTGCTCACTCAAAAGCGCTGCGGAGTGGCACAAGCGGCCCCCGCCCTTGTCATTCTGCAAATTGCTGTGGGTTCAACAAGGCTGCGCAGCCTAGTCCGGCGGATGCTTCGCAGCGTTGTGTTCTGCGAAGGCAGACAGAGCGTTGTGTGGATTCGCAGAGGCTGGTTCGGCGGGAGTTGAGATGCTTCACTGGCGCCTAGCATAAGCGCGGCGAGCATATGCCCCCTGTATGAACGCACTGAAGCAGAGCTCTAGAAGAGTCATTTACAGCTCAGGGCAAGTCTGCTCTCGCCCGAGGACGCAGAGAAACAAAAACCACAGCATTCTCGACAAACGCTTGAAAGCGATGCTCTCAGTCTGTGCGTGCCCTTAATACACCCCTCACGCGCGGGCAATATAGTCGCTTCCTTGTGGCTTTCTACCTTGGCTGTCCGATGTGGGGGCTAAAGTCCTGGGTGGGTCGCCTCTTCCCGCCGAAGACCAAACCCAAAGACTTTCTATCTGTCTACAGCCGCAGGTTCAACACCGTGGAAGGTAACACCACGTTCTACGCGCTGCCCGATGCCGATGTCGTGATGCGCTGGCGTGACGCCACCCCAGCCGGCTTCAAGTTTTGCCTGAAGCTGCCGCAGATCATCAGTCATGGCAAACAACTGCGCGCCTGCCGGGCAGAGACGGAGGCGTTTGTGGCGCGCTTGCGCCTGCTGGATGATCGCTGTGGGCCGGCACTGCTACAACTGCCGCCCAGCTTCGGCGCGAAACAGCTCGACCGGTTGCGCGAATGGCTGGAGGCATGGCCGAGCGACCTGCGGTTGGCCGTTGAGCCTCGCCACGCTGATTTCTTCGGTGCGCATGAAGCAGAACTCGATGCGCTCCTGGGCCAGCACCACGTCGCGCGATGCACCTTCGATACTGCGCCGCTGTTTAGCGCCGATCCGTCGCAGCCCGAGGTGGCCGCGGCCCAAGCCCGCAAACCGCGTTGGCCGGCGCGACACACGCGCACGGCTGGGTTCGCCTTCATTCGCTACGTCGGACACCCGGACATCCAGGCCAACCAGGGTTGGCTCACCTCCTGGGCCGCACGCGTGAACGAATGGTTAGCCAGCGGCGACGACGTCTTCTTCTTTGTCCACCATCCCGATGACACCTTTGCGCCTGACCTTGCCCATCACTTCTTGAACTTGCTGGACTCACCCGCCGCACAGGCACGGATTGACGCGCACAGGCCAACCACCCAGCAATCCCTTTTTGAATCTGCATCCGCAAATACCCCTCCTCTACTAGGTGCATTCACCAGTGAGAGCGACCCTTAACCAAGCTATGCTGCCGGTGGCAGTGCCATCGCCCACCCAGCGCATAGCCGTGAATGCACCCCCTCTATATTTGTGTTCTGATATACGCAAACTGCGATGAACGAGACTTGACATTTTGCGGGGGAGATTTTAGATTTCCCAGCGTAGAAGAGAACCAGTCTTTTAGGTGAAACCTGGACAGGAGGATAAATTGACCAAGTCAGTGACTTTGCGCGAGGTTGCCGAGCGAGCCGGCGTCTCACTCGGCACAGCTTCTCAGGCCTTGAACAATCGCCCGCATGTTTCGGCTACTGCGCGCGAGCGCGTGCTTATGGCGGCGCAGGAACTCGGATACGTGTCTCGCCGACGCCCCCAAGAGACAGCCATCTCTACTATTGGCTTGTTGATTAAACACGATAGCGGCCCGTTGCCTCGCTTCAACTACTTCTTCTCATACGTACAAGCAGGCGTGGAGTTGGAGTGTCATTCCCACCGAATCAACCTCATGGTCGCCATCGTCAAAACAGACCAGAACAATCGCCCAGTTGATGGCTGGCCGCGCATCATAGAAGAACGAAGCGTTGATGGGTTCATCTTGGTTGGGCTGAACGTTGAGCCGACCTTTTCAGAGCTTCGCCAGCAGCTCCCCAATAAGCCGATCGTGCTGGTGGATAGCTACGCATTCGGCTTCCCGTTCGATAGCGTGGTGATAGACAACATCGGCGGCGCCATTCAGGCAGTGAACTACTTGGTTGATCGAGGGCATCGTTGCATCGGCCTATTGGGGACAAACAAGCATTCCTCCCCAGACATTCGAGAGCGCCGTGAGGGGTATTACTGGGCGCTGGCCGCACGACAGATTGATGAGGTCTACGTCGAAGAGGGGCCTATGCAGCGTGAAGAGGGGTATCACGCCTTAAAGCGCCTGTTACAACGCGCGCCGCACGTCACTGCCGTGTTTGCCGTGAACGACGAGACCGCCATCGGCGCGCTCCAAGCAGCCTATGAAATGCGCATTGCTGTGCCAGAGGAACTCTCGATCATCGGCTTCGATGATATTGACATGGCCAGCGAAGTACGGCCTGCGCTGACCACGATCCATGTGCCGAAGATGTGGCTGGGCCGGCTTGGCGTGCGTCGCTTGCTTGAGCGCGCCCAGTCTCCCGATGCACCTGCGGTCACCATCAGCGTTGCCACTCACCTGGTCGAGCGCAACAGCGTCGGCCCATGTCGCAACCCCGATGCCCGCCCGGAGCACAATAACAAACCCGGCGGCGTGTATGTTGACCTCTCATTCACCTGAACCGGCGCGAGCAAACCGCTGCTGATGTCCTTGCTGCGCTGACGGTGACCACGATCGGCATCCTAGGAGGCGGCGCTGCCGCGCGCCTGCTCGCCCAAGCCGCCCAGCGGATCGGGGTAAACGTGGCTGTGCTCGACCCCGATCAGTTTAGCCCAGCCATGCAGGTCACCGGACTGGGCGTGAGCGGCTCGTGGGACGATGATGACGTGCTCGCTGCATTTGCCGACGCAGTGGATGCGGTCACCATCGGGGGGGATAACGTGCCGTCGGCGCGAGTTGCTCATGTCGCGCAGCGTGGCCGCCTCGTCCGCCCAGGCGCAGACACACTGGCTTGCATTCAGAACAAGGCTCGGCTGAAACAGACCTTGCGCTCAGCCGGCCTGCCCGTTGCGCCTTTTGCCGTGATCAGCACAGCGGATGACCTGCGCGCCTTCGCCGCTCAACATGGCTATCCTATTCTGCTCCAGGCACTCCAAGGTGGCGAGACGGTCACCCGATCAAGCCGAATAGACTCGGAACAAGACCTCGCCCCGACCTGGGAGCGGCTGGCCGACTCACACTCCGCCTTGCTCGTAGAGAAGCTTGTGAATCCTGCACGAGAATGGGCGCTCGTCGTCGTTCGAGGCCACGATGGTCAAATTGTCACCTATCCGGTTGTGGAAGTGTTGCGCTGGAAGGGGATGATCCACGTCATCCGCGCGCATCAACGCGGATTCGACCATCCGGGCGGCGACATGGGCAAAGCGGCGGTGCAGGCGATAGAAGGCGTCGGCGCGTTTGGCATTGAGCTGGTGGAGTTGGCCGATGGCGGGCGACTGATCAGTGATGTTTCAGCCGGCGTCCACGATGCCGGGTTGTTCACCATCGAAGGCTGCCTGACCTCGCAATTTGAGAATCACGTGCGCGCTGTGCTCGGCCTGCCGCTCGGCTGGCCCGACATGCTGAAGCCAGCCGCTGTGACGGTGAACTGCCTGGGCGTGGGCAAGCCGATGCCCGGTCCGCGGGACTTCGCGCGCGCGCTGTCCTACCGCGGCGCGCGCTTGCACTGGTACGGTGAGCGCGAATGTCGAGAAGGGCAGCGCATGGGGCATGTCGCTGCCATACACGATAGCCTGGCCGAAGCAGAGCGCATCGCGCGCATGGCCGCCGGCGACTTAATGAGCGCTTCGGCCTGGTTTGTCTAGCATAAAAAGGAGCGCCAAATCGGCGCTCTGGTGTGTTGCATCAACTTATGGGATGGGCTAGCCATCCATGCGCTTGCCGTTGCTCCCCGCGGCCATCATCTCCGCGAGTGGCTTCACCAGGCCGGTGAACTCCATCGGGAAGATGTATTTAGTGGCAGGGCTGGCGCCGATGGACTTGAGGGCGTCCAGATACTGGATGAGCATGGTGTTGGCGTCCACGTTCCTGGCCGATTTGAACATCTCGGTGAGCGCCGCGGCGAAGCCCTCCGCGCGCAGTAGTTGCGCCATCTTCTGGCCTTCGGCTTCCAGGATGGCCGCCTGCTTCATGCCTTCTGCGCGCAAGATGGCCGACATCTTCTCACCCTCGGCCAGCGTGATGGAAGCTTGTCGCTTCCCCTCTGCTTCGGTGACCAGCGCACGCCGCGTGCGCTCGGCGCTCATCTGGCGATTCATGGCCTCTTGAACGTCGCGCGGCGGGGTAATCTCGCGGATCTCCACTGCCGTGATCTTCACCCCCCATCGTTCGGTGACTTCGTCGAGCTTGCTGCGCAGCGTTTGGTTGATGCGCTCGCGCTGCGCTAACACGTCGTCCAACGTGATGTCGCCGATCACCGCGCGCAGCGTGGTCGTGGCGATCCCTTGCGAGGCAGCTGCGAAGTTGCCCACTTGTAGCACGCTGCGCTCAGGATCGGAGACCTTCCAATAGGTGAGAAAGTCAACCAGGATCGGCGCGTTGTCCTTGGTGATCGCGGTTTGCTGAGGCACCTCCATGAACTGTTCGCGCAAGTCCACCTTCGTCGCGGTGTCAATGAACGGGATCAGGATCACCAGCCCCGGTCCCTTCGCGCCGATCGAACGGCCTAGGCGAAAGATGACGAAGCGCTCATACTCTTTGGCGATCAGGATGAAGCGGCGCAGCAAGCCACCAAAGATAAACAAGACGATCAGGACGATCAAACTGGTCGTAATCAAAGCTGTCAAGCTACCCATTTTTACTTTCCTCCTTGGGTAAGTTAGCCGGCTGATAGGCCAATGCACGCACAAAAAGGGTCAACCCCTCGACCTGCACCACCACAACAGGCGTGCCTTCATTCAACGGCTCGTCGGATTTCACCGTCCACAGCTCGCCGGCCACCTGCGCTGTGCCGGTGAACTGCGACTCCGCCGTCAGCGGCGATTTAATCACACCCTGGGCACCGATCAAGCTTTCCTGAGAGAACGCCGGACGCATCTGCATCACCCTCAACGCGCGGTGCAGGCCCAGGCCAAAGAAGAGCGCCGACCCACCCGAGACCAGCATGATCAGCCACCATGAGACGGCGAACGCGCTCTCGTCTGGGCGGAACAGGAAGACCGAGCCGATGCCGAGGATGATCGCTCCGCCGAGCGCGACCAGCCCGCTCTGGATCTGCAGGTCAGCGATAAACAGGCCGATACCGACCAGGATGAGCAGCAGTCCCGCTATGTTGACGGGCAGGCGCGACAGGCCCAGGAAGGCCAAGATGAGGCACAGGGCTGCCGCGATCTCCAGAAAGCCCGTGCCAGGGAAGGCAAACGCCATCACCAGCGCGAGCAAGCCCAGCACCAACATCAGATAAGCGACGTTGGGGCTGGAGATCACATCAAAGATAGCCTGACCCACATCCATGGCGCTCGATCGTTTCTATACCTAACGATATTGCCTTACTGTTAGCAGAGTATGGGATCGCCTCACGTGCCTAGATTTGACTGCCCGCGAGCGAGCAGTTCGTGACCCCCGCCGTATACCTCTTCCATGGCGACCAGTGCATCGTGCAGCGCGTTCACCTGGGCAGCGATGTTCTCGCGCAGACGTTGCGCCTTGCTGCTATCCACCTCCTTGGCGTCCAGCAGCAGCATCTGAGAATACACCGTGCCAAGCGCGGTGAGCGTGTTCTCGAGTTGCAGGTCAGCGCGATCCATGGCGCTCTCCAGCTTGCGCAAGTTGTCGTATTGCGCCTGCCGGCGGCGGATGGTCTCCTCCAGTTCGCGCTTGATTAAAGGGTCATCCTCAGCCCGCAAGCGCTCCTTCAAGCGGTTGATAGACGCCGGCACATCGCGCAGGTCGCGCTGAATGATCCTGTCGCCCTGAAAGGCGTCCAGCCGGCTGGCCAGCGCGTAAATGTTATGCACCCACTCATCCACCTGGTCAACCAAATCGCGCATGCGATGGCGCATGCCCGAATCGGCAAAGCGCGCCGCCGCTGCGTTGATCCGCTGGCGATAGATGATTGCCTGTCGGACGTTGGCGCGCAGGGTCGTATTGCGGATCTGCTCAAGGTCAAATTCCTGGCCGAACGTGCTGCCGGCAACCCCCTGTGCGACGCTCAGCCCGACAACGAGCAACCAAAGCGGCAGCAGGCCGGCCAACCACCAGATCGGCGCAAGGGCGAGCGGCGGTTCGCTCAGCACCGGTATCGGCACCCCTAGGCCGATTAAGAGGATGGCTGCCGCGATGATGAACGCGCTCCGCCGGCCCAGAACCGCGTCCAGTACTAATTTGCCCAGCGTGCGCTGACGCCGATCCCTCATTACGGATTCAGCCCTAGCCTCCGCTTACGCTCTTCCAATTGCGCATCCAGTTCGCTGCGACCCAGTATCTCATCCATCTGCGCGTCCAGGTTCTGGGCCGCGATCTCGGCGCGTGCCGAGGCTTGATCCAGTCGGGTTCGGATGGCTTCGGCCATGCGCGCGACGTCCGCATCGCCCACGCCGGCCAGGTCGTTCAGCGAGCGAATGGTCCGGTTGGTGATCTCCTTAGCCCTGGCCAGATCGAGCAGAGCCACCATCTCCTCACGCTGTTGGCGGATGGTGGTGAGTTTGGCCTGGAGCTTCAAGCGCGCATCGAGCAATGCCTTGTATTCGCGCTGTTGACGCTCCAACTGGCTGTTGTAGGTCTCATACAGATCGCGCACCGAGTTCCACTTGGCCTGAGCCGCGCGCGCCAACTCCTCTTTGCCCTGGGTGAGGAAGAGGTCTATGTTTCGGTCCAGCTCTTCCATTTGCTTCTTGAAATCGGCGGTCTTCCGTTCCAGGGTCTTCACTTGGCCGCCAATAGTCGCTGCGGCATCCTCCAGGGCATCGAGGTTGTTGTCCACATCACGAATGTACTGATCAATGACGGCGATGGAATTGGCTCTGAGGGCGTTATCTATCAAGGCGTGCAGGTTTGCCTTTATCAGGGTTTCGACCTTCTCAAGCAGCGATGCCATCGTATCCTCCTTCCTGTGGCTGCGGTCTGGGTGCTGGGATTGCTTAGATTCTAAGCCTGGCTGGGCGCTTGGCTACCACTGTCCCTCGAAGCGTTCCTCCGCCCATACGCGGGCGACGTTGTGATAGCCGGCTTGTTCCCAGAAGCCAGGGCGATCCTCACGCGCGAATTCCAACGCGCGCAGCCACTTGCCCCCCTTCCAGAAGTAGCGCGTATCGGGGTCGCGCGCGTTATCGGGCGTCGCGCCCACTACAACGCGCAGAGGATAGCCATGCTCTGGATCCAGGGGTTTACCGTCGTATTCGATGGCCAGCAGCGTGGTGGGCTTCATAAAGTGCGCCAGGTCAAGGTTGGTGGTGAAGCCATATTCGCAGTGCTCAATCACATAGCGCGCCGTGGGCTTGAGCTTAATGATGCCCTGTTCGATCAGGTCCGGCAGCCACACCCCCTTCCAGCGCGTGTCGAACTTGCTCCAGCGCGTGACGCAATGGATATCCATGGTCACCTCGCGCATCGGCAGTTTCAGGAATTCTTCCCAGGTCCATGTCTTCGGCTCTTCTACCTCGCCATAGATCCGAAATGTCCATTTGCTCATGTCGTATTGCGGCACAGGGCCGTAGTGCAGCACGGGGAACTTATCGGTAAGCGATTGGCCGGGCGGCAGCCGGCCCGAAAGCTTTAGCGCGTCCTCGCGCGACTTGCGTGGGTTAAACAGGCTCATCGCTCTTCTCCTCTCAGGCGATCAATCTAACACATCCGCTGTCAGCGCTGCTTAGGAAGAAGAACGCTTAAGCGCCGGCGCGACGACGTCCTCGCGCTTCTCACTCGTCGGAGCGGCTACAGCCTGCGCTGTCGCGGGCGGTTCACTCACTGTGGGTTGGGGCAGACCCTGACGGCGAGGGAGATAAAAATCGAACAACAGCGCGTAGATTGCGCCAGCAAACGGCACGCCGAAGATCACTCCCCAGAAGCCGAGTAGCTGCACGCCCAGGCTGATCGCCAATAACGCAACCAACCCTGGCACGCCCACCATGTTCTTCATTAACCGAGGCATGATGGCATAAGCGACGACCTGGTCGCAGGCTGCCATAAGCAACGCGACCGGCACTGCCGCTTCGACGTTCACGATCAGCGTGACGATCACGCCGAACGCGATGCCGATCAGCCCACCAATCAAGGGGATGAACGAGAGTAGCGCGAACGCAAGCGCCACCACCACGCCGAACTTCACTTGGAACAAGGCAAAGATCAACAAGGTGCATGCGCCACGCAGCAAAGCGCCGATGAACTGGCCACGCAGGTAGCCGCTGAAGGCGCGATCCACCGCCCGCAGCATCGCGCTCACCATCTCGTGGCTGCGCGACGGCAGGAGAACGAAGAGCTGCTTCATGAGCAACTGATCCTCGACGACGATGTATAGGCTCAGGATCAGCACTAAGAAGACCTGGCCGATAAAGCCAGCCGTGACGGCGGCCAAGCTCAGCAGTTGCGTCGCGGCAATGGTCGCCGCGCGCGCGATGGCGCCGGGAATGTCCTGGCTGGCGATGAACTGATCCAGCGCGCCGGGGTCGAAGCCGAAGCGCTCCGCAATGCCGGCCCACAGATCGGCAACTTGGGCCGGCAGCGATGCGGCGAAGCCCGGGATGCGGTTGATCAAGTCGGCGGCCTGCGGGATGACCGTCGCCGTGGCGATCGTGGCGCTGCCGATCAGGATGACCAGCAAGATCGCGTAGGCCACGACGACGGCCATCGGCATCGGCATTCGCAACAGGCTAAGCTGCCCAACCGGCAGCGCTGGATACTGTCGTTGCAACCATGCGATCGCCGCCGACGGCACGATCCCCGTCTGCAGATGGGTGATCAAGGGGCGGATCAAAAACGCCACGAACCAGGCTGCCACCAAGGTGGAGATTACGCCGCCGATGAACTGGCCGAAGACCCAGACCCGCTCGACGATGAACAGCAGCAATGCGACAATGGCCAAAATAAGAGCAATTCGGATTAAACGCGAGTTCCCCATCACTCTTTTAAAAGACGCGACTTTGCAATAAAGCCAACTCGGCGCTGAAGCCTGGCCCCAGCGCGCCCATTAACACGTATTGGCCGGCTGACATTTCGACCTGCATGGCGCGCTCCAGGACGAAGAGCACAGTTGGCGAACTCATGTTGCCGTGTGCGCGCAACACCTCGCTGGCGTCGTGTAAGGCGTGATCATCGAGTCCGAATGCCTCGGCATAGGCATCGAGCACCCGCGCGCCACCGGGGTGCAGTACGTAACGCGCCACGTCGGTCAACGCTAAGCCATGCTCGGCCAGAAATGAGGCGACCACCGGTCGCATGTCGCGCGCGATCCGCGCAGGAATCTCAGGCGCGAAGACGACGGAGAGGCCGGTGTCCACGACATCCCAGCCCATCACGCGCTCGGAGTTGGGGAAGAGGTGCGAATAGGCGGCCACGTAGCGCATCACCTGGTCGGGGTGCTGCCGCGCCCAGCGTTCGCCCCCTATCAACACCGCTGCCGCGCCGTCGGCGAAGATGGCCGTGGCCACCAGGTTCTTCTTCGAGTAGTCGTGAAACTGGAAGGTGATGCTACAGGTTTCCACGGCGACGAGCAATGCCAGGGCGTCCGGAAAGGCGCGGATGTGCTCGGCTGCGCGGGCCAGGCCGGCCACGCCGCCGGCGCAACCCAAGCCCCAGATCGGCAAGCGCTTGGTGGTTGGGCGCATGCCCAGCCGAGCGATCAAGCGGGCGTCTATGCTCGGCGTCGCCAGCCCGGTGGTTGAGACAAAGACGACGAAGTCCACGTCGTCGGGCGCGCACGCTGCGCGTTCTAAAGCTCGTTGGGCTGCCGACAGAGCCAGCGCTTCTGCGCCGGCGATGTAAAGGTCGTTGCGCTCCTTTAAGCTATGGTCTGGCGAAGCAAACCAAGCCAGCGGCACGATGAAATGGCGCTCGGCGATGCGCGCGTTCTCAAAGATGGCCATGAGCTGGCCTTGATGCGCCAGCCGGCCGTTGAAATGTTCCTGCGCAAACTGGGCCGCCTGTTGCTGGGTGACCAGATATTCCGGGAGCGCTGTGCCCACTGAGAGGATGTAGCTCATGCTTCACCTCTGCTTTAATCTCACCACCGTCACGCCATCGCCCCCCTCACCGTCCAAGCCAGGCTCGAATGACAGCACAGCCGGATCGCTCTTGATCGCCTCTCGAATGGCTCGGCGAAGCGCGCCGGTGCCTTTGCCGTGAATCAAGCGCACGAACGGCAGGCCGGCTCGCACGGCGCGATCCAGATAATGGCGCGCACGCGCCACGCCCTCCTCAGCCGTCAGCCCGCGCAGGTCCAGGTCCATCGGCAGCGATTCGCGCGGCAATGGTGCGACAGGCTGAGCTTCTTTCACAACCTGAGCAGGGGAGCCAACAGCGCGCTGGAGTTCGCTTAACTTCACACGCATGCGGGCGCAACCAGCCTGCACATCCGCTTCATCGCCGAGGATGGCGCTCACTTGGGCCAATATCCCTAACGGCTTCACGCGAACGGTGTCGCCGGCGCGGATGGCCGGCTGGGCTTGGACGCTGGCTGGATGAGGTTTGGGCAGCTTGGCCGCAGCGCGCGCGGCCAGCTGCTCTGCCTCTTGCTCGATGTGCTTGACTTCATCGAGCGCGCCGCCGATCGCAAGGAGGCGCTGACGCAGCCGGCGCACCTCCGCGCGCAGTTCCTCTACTTCGCGCATTGCCTCTTCGCGCGCTTGTTGCAACACGGCCTGCCGCTCGTCCTCAATCAGGCTAAGCCGATTCCTCAGTTGTTCTGCGTCCACCTCAGCCGACCGTCGTTCGGCCTGCGCTGCTATGTGCGCGCGCTCAGCCTGTTGGTAGAGCCGGTTGACCTCTGCGAGGAGTTCTTCGGCCTGCATCAGGTCGCGGTTAAGGAAGGCACGGGCCGCTGCCACGATTTCATCTGGAAGGCCCAGGCGTTGGGCAATGGCGAAAGCATTAGAGCGGCCAGGCAGGCCGACGGTGAGCTTGTAAAGCGGGCGCAAGGTCTCTTCGTCGAAGGCCACATTTGCGTTGAGCGCGCCCTCTGTGAGCGCGGCCCAGGCTTTCAGCTCTGGATAGTGCGTGGCGACAAGGCAGAGTGCACCGCTGCGCAGCACGTGCTCGAGCAGCGCGCGCGCCAGCGCCGCGCCCTCCGCCGGGTCGGTGCCGGCGCCCAGTTCGTCTAACAACACCAGCGTGTGCGGCCCGATCGCGTTCAGAAACGCGCACAGGTTGGTCATGTGCGCGCTGAAGGTCGAGAGGCTTTGCTCGATGGACTGTTCATCGCCGATATCGGCATAGACTGCCTCGAAGACAGGCAAGGTCGCTTCCGCACATGGAATGTGTAGCCCACATTGAGCCATCAGGACCAGCAATCCAACCGTCTTAAGCGCGACCGTCTTACCGCCTGTGTTCGGCCCGGTGATGACCAAGACGCGCGCGCCGTCTAGAGAGATGTCAATCGGCACCACTTTCTGCGGGTCAATCAAGGGATGGCGGGCCTGCTGAATGCGCAGCGTTGGCGACGGTTGGCTTTCATCACTGATCGCCGGCACGATGATCGTCGGCTCCGCCGATTGTGTCGCTTCGGCATACTTTGCCTTGGCCAGCGCCAGGTCGAAGCGCGCCAGCGCCTCGACCGTGCGAATGATGTTGTCGGCCTCTGCGCCCACCAGGCCGGAGAGAGCCATCAGGACGCGCCGCAACTCGCGCTCCTCAGCCAACTGCAGTTCGCGCCATTCGTTATTGAGATCGAGCGTCGCCAATGGTTCGATAAACAAGGTCAGGCCGCTGGCGCTCTGGTCATGAACCAAGCCGGGCACGCGCCCTTTGAAATCGGCCTTAATCGGAATGACATAGCGGCCAGCGCGCTGGGTGATGATCGGCTCTTGGAGATAGGGAGCCACGCTCACGTCGTGGATCAAGCGCTGTAATTTGGCCAGCAATCGGTCGTGCACTAGCCGCACGTCGCGCCGAATGGCCGCCAGCTCTGGCGACGCCGTGTTGCGCACCTGGCCGGAATCATCAATGCAGCGGCTGATCTCCGCGATCACCGTGCCGCTTGGCTCAATTGCATTTGTGATCGCCGTGAGGCGCGGGTAGATGGCGCCGAAGCGGAGCAGCGCGCGTTGGATGGTGCGACCACTCGATAGCGTGTCCCGAATCGCCAGCAGCGCTTGCGGCTCCAACATCCCGCCGCGCGCCGCCAGGCGGGCTGCTTCGCGCACGTCGCGTGCGTTGCCAACACTGATGTGTTCTTGCTTGCTGAGCAACGCGCGCGCTTCGCGCGTCTCCGCCAGCCGACGTACGACTTCGCCGGCGTCGGTCGCTGGCTCCAACATGCGCGCCAGCTCTGCGCTGGCCGAGAACGCACAATAGCCGGCGAGCCGCTCAAGGATTTTTGGCAGTTCGAGGACCTGTAGATGGCGGGTGAGCACGCGAAGGATTGTAGCATTCGCCCCCTAAAAAAGACGCATTGGCGACAGCGACATGTGCGGAGAACGCAGCGGAGCCTCTGCCCCGCAACTTTTAGAAGCACCGGCGCCGCCTCGCCGCGTTGACGGCTGCCCGGACGGTGCGTCGCCCCTGTCGGCGAATGCGCTAAAAGGGATAGGGATCAGGCGTCATGCCTGTGCTGTCGTTGGGCTGGCATATACCTCTGCCACAGCGAGCTGGACGACGTTCAGCAAAGCGTTGATGCGCTTGACCAGCCTGATGTTGTCACTGGCTTGTATCGGCGCGGTTTCCGCCAGCTCAAAGCTGGCTTCCAAGAGCCTGTCGCGGAAGTACAAAGCTGCCTGTAGCGCGTCTTGAAGCAGAATGCCGGCCAGCTTGCTCAGCTCGGCGTAGTCGTGACCGATGGCCCGCGCCTCATCCAGGAGATGTGCGCTGTCTTCGGTGGAGATGTATTGGAGCGTAAGGCCCATCAGCCGGCGGCCGATCGCGCGATGGCGTTCGCGCATCGTCGAATCCAGCGCTGCCAACCAGCCGGCAGACTCCGGCGCCGGCAGCGCTTGCCGTGCGCGCATTAGCGCTTGTTTCGCCCAGATCGAGGGCAGCGCCGAGGACTGGGGAGCGGTGGACCGATGCTGCTCGGCGAAGCGTTGTAGATCCGACAGCGCAAAGCGGCGATGGCCGCCCGGCGTGATCATGCACGGGATCTCGCGCGCATCTGACCAACGACGCAGCGTCGCTGGATGCACGCGCAAGTAGGCCGCCGCCTCGCTAATCGAGAGCCATTGCTCAGGATGTGACATTCCTCATAGTCTAACACGGCCGAAAAACCTACACAAAGCTACATAAACCTCTATAATCCTCGTCAGCCTAGAGGTTGTATGGTGACGTATAGACCGCTTAGCCTGGTACAGCGCATAGTGCTCATCAGCGTTGGCACAACCAGCCTGGGGGTTGGCATCGCCGGCATGTTCCTGCCGGGTGTGCCGACGACGATCTTTCTGTTGATCACCGCCGGCTGCTATGCGCGCAGCTCAGAGCGTCTATACACTTGGTTGCTCACCCGCCCTTGGCTACAAAAGCCTTTGGAGACCGCCTTTCGCTTTAAAGAGCGCCGCACGCTGCCGCTGCGGATCAAATTGATCGCGCAAAGTGTGGCTTGGTCCTCGTTTGGCCTGACGGTCTTCACCACGTCCAGTCCGTTTGGGCAGGTCACCACCTTGCTCTTAGCGATTGCCTGTTCGGTGGCGATGGGGATCATCAAAACCGATGATGAGCCGCTGCCCGAGCGTCGTTGGCGACCGATGCCCGGTGACACCGCCGCGCAGCTAGGGCTGGGCGCGCTGGCAGGCGGCTTTGGTGGGTTGATAGGGGGGATGGCTGCGCGCGCCGGCGCGCAATTCGCCACGAACCTCGTCGGCCAGCCGTTGGCGATGAGTTGGCAGACCCTGCTGACGTGGCTTGGCCTGAGCATCGCCTTGGGCGCATTGCTGGGCCTGGCCTATGCGGGCCTGCGCCACCGCTTGCCGGCGAACAAATGGTTGCGCGGTCTGGCCTTCGGCGCGCTGTCCATCCCTGCGCTCCTCTCCACGGTTTGGCAGGCCCAGATAGGCTTGCCGTTGGCTATCGTCTGGTTCATCCCCAGCGCGCTGGTGTATGGACTCGTGACCAGCCTAGCCTTCGGCCGATTGGCGGCCGATCGCGCCTTGAGTAGCGCGATGCCCACGCACAACGCGGCGGGCGAGCAGGGCTGCTGAACTCCCGATTGCGACTACGCTGAGCAGATGCACCACATTAAAGGGCGTGCCGGGAAAGAACCAGGAGTCGGTGCGCAGAAACTCCAAGAAGAAGCGCCCTAGCGGATACCAGATAGCATAGACCAACACCAGATCGCCATCGCGCAAGCGGCCCGCGAACCGGTTAGCGATGACGCGCAGCAAGCCGAAGCCGGCCAGATTCCACAGGCTTTCGTAAAGAAAGAGCGGGTGAAAGCGCGTGCTCTCTGGATACAGCGTCAGGTCGTTGTAGGGCGGGATGCGATGCGGCGGGTCAATGCGCAGCCCCCATGGCAGATCGGTTGGCGGGCCGTAGAGTTCTTGGTTGATGAAGTTGCCCAACCGCGCGATGGCTTGGCCCAACGGCAGACCCAATGCCGCGCCGTCCAAATAGACAGCGAGCGGCAACCGGCGGCGGCGGACGTAGAGGAGGATGGCAAGCGCGCCGCCGATGAAGCCGCCGAAGATGTGCAAGCCGCCCTCCATCACTTTGATGATCTCGAGTGGGTTGGCCAGATAGCGGCCTAACCCCTCTGGACCGCGCGGCGACTGTATAAAGACGTAATAGAGGCGAGCGCCGATAACGGCGCCGATCAGCACCCAGAGCAGCCCATCCCAGACCGTGTTGCCGTCCAGGTTTCTGCGCTCGACGTGGCGCGCGGCGATCGCTGCGCCGATGACGAACGCCAGCATCATCAGCACGCCGTACCAGCGCAGGCTTAGCGGGCCGATCTCAACAATGACAGGGCTGACCGGCGGGTACATCTTTACTCCAGATAGCCGAGGTCGCGCAGCCGGCTGAGCACGAGCGGATCATCGCTCGTCGTGGCCTGTTCGGTGGCCCGATGGCTGGATGGCCGGACGGCGAAGGCGCGCAAGCGCTCGCCGAGCACGGCAGCCTGCTCCGGCAGCGCATCGTAGAGGTTATGCGACTCGGTCGGGTCGTTCCGCAGATCGTATAGCTCGAAGTGATCAGCGCCGGTCTGGATGAGCTTGTATCCATCGCGGCAGACGGCGATGCGGCGGCGATCTGCGCCGCGCCGGCGGGCCAACTCCGGCTTGCGCCGCATCAACAGGCGCTGGACATTCAGGGGCAAGACTGCCTCGGCGAACGCCTCGCCTTGCTCTGGATCATTTGGGCCAACTTGCGCAAGGTCCAGCGCGCGTTCTTCGTCCGAGGCAGCGCCGGCCGTCGTCAAGGCAGTGTGGAACAGCCGGCGCGACGAAACCACGTGATCCACGTCACCCGCTGCCAGGCGGCCATCGGGGTCGCGGATCAGCAGTGGGACGTGGATCAGCTCGTTGTAAAGCGAGATGGTGTGGCCGACCAACTGTCGCTCGCCCAAATGCTCGCCGTGGTCGGCCGTGATGATAAACAGCGTCCGATCGAGCGCGCCGGCGGCGCGCAGCCGCTCGAAGAACGCCCCGACCAGCTCATCCTGCCAGGCAGCTTGCGCGTCGTACATGCCGTTGAGCAGCGCCTGGTGCGCCGGCGCGATGGCATCCTCCAGCGGCGCCAGCCAACCGAAGGCGTCGCTGTTGAAGCGCCGAAGGTAACTGCGCAGTTCAGGGTCGGCGAAGTACTGCGGCGCGAACCTCTCCACCAGCCGGCGCGGCGCGTGATAGGGCATGTGGGTGTCCATCAGGTTAATAAAACAGAAGGCCGGCTGACCCTTGGTTAATCCTTCGCGCTTGATCAACAGCCGCGCCGCGTCCTCCAGCGCACGCCGTGAATTGCCCTTCAAGCTCAGCGCTGCTTGCCAGAGCGGGAAGAACAGCGGGGTGAACGACAGCTCGGTGAGCCGTTCAGAGCGAGCCACGAAGGCTTGCACCTCGGAAACCAGCGCCGAGAACTGGCGCTTGAACCACTGGCGATACTTATCCACCAGACCTGAGCGCGGGCTGGCCTGGTTGGGGTGGGTCGTGATCAAACCGACGTAATTGAGAAAGCTGCTGAACCCCCGCCGCAGGCCATTGTTCACGACGCCGACCAGCGGGTTATTGCAGAAGGCGGCTGTGAAATAGCCTGCCTGGCTGAGGCGCTCGGCCAAGGTGAGCAGGTGCGGGGAGAGCACACTGGTGGTTTGGTACATGCCGTGGATCGAGGCATACTCGCCGGTGAAGAGCGAAGCATGAGCTGGCACGCTCCACTGTGCCGGCGAGAAGGCCCTCCGAAAACGCGCACAATCTTTGGCAAAGGCATCTAAATATGGCGAGGTACGTGTGTCGTAGCCCAGACAGGCGAAACGGTCAATTCGGCGCGTGTCGAGGACGAGCAGCACGATGTCCGGCCTTGGCGCAGTCACAGTCGGCAAGTATATAGCGGCATGTTCACCACGGGTGCATGGGAATGCGCCACTTGAAGGTGATACCAAGAAACACGCACCGCACAGACGCGAAGGACGCAGAGGTTTTTACATCCCCCTGCGCCTCTCATGTCGGTGAGCCAGGTCACCCCAAAATTGAGCACTCCCGACCCCTTTCACTTCAACGCTCATATAATGAACTTGCAATGCTCAGACACCTACAGCGACGGCTGGATTTGCAACGCGCAATGCGTTCAGGTGCTGCGTTGCTGCTAAGCGCAGGGCCGGCTCTGGCCGGGGCCATCTTCCCTGTCCATGCACAGCCCAGCGGCCAAAATCTGCTTAAGAATCCCGGCTTCGATTGGCCGGCCCAGACAAATGGCGACGTGTGCGCGCCGGGCTGGCAAAAGGACAACGCCATCACCCCTCACGAATGGACGGCGTATTGGACATGTAAAAGCGGCGAGGAAGTCTTCCAGGATCAGGTCAATCGTCCGCCAGAGTTTCGCATGATGACGGTGGACATTTCGCCTGATCGGGTGCGGAGTTACCCCACCAGCGCGAGCTTCTTTAACTATCATTCGCTCAACCGCTCAGTTGGCCTTTACCAGATCGTGCGGGATGTCACCCCAGGCACACGCCTGCGCTTTAGCGTATGGGTCAACCTGCTCACCACGAACTCCGACATCCTGCCGCTCAGCTCGGCGCGCGAGCCTGGCGGGCTGCGTGCCCGCGCCTGCATTCATACGACCGGTAACGTCTTCTTGACCCCGAACCTCAACGATCCGGCGGTGGTCTGCAGTGACTGGATACGCCCCTACGACACTTGGGGTGAGGCTGTGGTGGAAGCGACAGCCGCGATGAACGTCGTCGCCGTCATCATTGACGCCACGGCAGACTATCCGGTCATCCACAACGACGTGCACATAGACGACGCCTCGCTCGTCGTGGTGGGCAGCGCGCCGGCGAGCGCTCAGCCAGCCCCTTCTGCGCCGTCTCCAGTCGCTGCCCCAACTGCTGAGTCCGCGCCGGCTGTGGTTGTCAAGACCCCTACCGCGAACTTGCGCGCAGCGCCCAGCTTCAACGGAGCGATCATCACGCAAGTCGCCCTCGGCACACGCCTGACTGTCCGCGCTTACACCGCCGATCTGACGTGGTGGCAGGTGGAGTTCAGCGGCGCGTCCGGTGGCGTGGCATATATCCACAACTCAGTGGTCACGCCCAACGCCGCGCTCCAGGCGCTCATCCGTACAGAGATGCCTATGCCACAACCGACGCCCACCTCGCCGCCTTCGCAACCCCAAGCCTTGCCCAGCGAGCCGCCACAGGTGATAGCCAACACCGGTAACAGCCGACTGAACATACGCAGCGCACCATCGCCCACTGCGCGCATTGTGGGTCGCGTGCCGAATGGCACGCGGCTGAACGTGCTGCGCGCTTCGGCTGATAGGCAATGGTGGCAAGTGAGCTACGCCAACGGCACGGCGTGGGTCATGGCGCGGTATGTCATGCCCAACGCAGCCGCCAGACAACTGGCCGATCGCTGATTCACTTTGGGCGATATAGCCCAACTTCTACTGCGCGTCCCTCGCAGCGCTCAACCAGCGCCAGCGATGCGTCAAACCAGTGGCGCACCATGCGCCGGCTATCCCACATCGTGGCTTCGGTCTCAAACAGCCATACGCGCTGCGCTTCGCTCGTCAGGGCAGACATGAGGGCCGCAAGCTCATCGTAAGACATCCCTCGGTTGGTGTAAGGCGCTTCGATCAGGCGAAACTCCGCGCTGGCGTATCCCATCTGCGCAGCGTAATAAGCAAAGCTATGCCGGGCATAGGGGATTTGAAAGGCGATTGCATCGCCTGGCTGTGCCCGCTGGAGCAGGCAGGCGATCGCGCCACGCAGGTCTGGCCGAATTGGATGAAGCCACTGCGCTGCCACGCCGCTCAATGCCACCATGCTGGCTGCGCTGACCGTCAGCCAGCCGACGAGAGGCCTCTGCGTCAGTAGGTGCGCCAGGCCCATTGCGAGCAACAAGTAGAGCGCGGGTGCAGACCATAACACGTAACGCGGCTGAAAAAGCGGCAGACGCAGAGAGACGAGAAAGAGCAACAAGCTTGGCAAGGCCAACCACGCCAACAAAGCAAGCGCCCAGCGCAGGCTTTGCGCGCGCTGTGGAATCCGCGATGCAATGGATGCCAGGCCTGCGCTCACGACGATCACGGTGACGGCAACCCACGCCAAACGCACGGTGAGCAACGTCACAGGCGAGACACCAGGCCACAAGGGCGCATGTGGGTCTATTCCAAAAGACCAGATCACCATCAACCCCCAAGCGATCTGATCCAGTGGATAAAACGCATGGCCGATGTCCCCACCTTGTATCAGGATTGGCGCCTGCCAGGCCAGCAACGGGAGGTAGGGCAACGTGAGCAGCGCAAGGGCCGTCGCGCCGGGGCGCAACGCATGACGCGCAGCCGGCCAAGCAGCCAGGAAGAACGACGCCGCTACGGCCAAGAACAGCGGCGAGAGAAGCTGTACGTAGAAACTTAGACTGGTTGCGACGACGAAAGTCGCCCACCAAACAAGCGGCGTTCGGGTGGGCAGGGTCGCCGTTTGTCCTCCCTTGCCGATGGCGCGCAGGAGCGCGTAGAGCGCGAGGGTGAGCAGGGCTGGCTGTAACGTGTACATTTTGCCCTCGCCGGCATACCAGACCAGAGCTGGAGATAGCGCGGCCAGCCAGGCCGCCAGCCAACCGACAAGTTCACCGAACAATCGCCGGCCCAGGACATAGATTAGCGCGACCAACACCACCCCCGCCATCAACGAGAAGTAACGCAGGGCGAAGTCGCTCACGCCGACCAGTGCAAACCAACCCCTCAACAAGATGTGATAGAGCGGGCCGTTAAAGCCCGTTTCCGTAAAGCGCGCAAGCAACGTCTCTATCGGTTGGAGCGCGAAGCGCACCGCGTCCACCTCATCACGCCATAAACTCTCGGCATCCAGGTTGGCGATCCGCAGCGCAAATGCGAAGAGGAAGAGCCAGGGGGCAACTCTGGCCAAGCTGCGTATGTCTAAGCTGTGCGACGGCTGCACCAGGTCATTCGTAGTGTGACTGATGAAAGCGCGAAGCGAGATGCGTTGTGCCCGATCGGGCTACAGCGGGGAGACAGGGATTCGAACCCTGGGTCCGGTTTTACCCAGACAACCGCTTAGCAGGCGGCTCCGTTCGTCCACTCCGGCACCTCCCCAGAGCGCGTGTTCTAGCGGAAAGGGTGAGATTCGAACTCACGGTGAGGACGGAGCCTCACAGCGGTTTTCAAGACCGCCGCCTTAACCCACTCGGCCACCTTTCCGTAGAACTGGCTGCATTATACGCGACCCGCGAAAAAGCGCAGGCGTGCTAGACTTAACGCTGCTCGCCTCGCGCGAGGCGCGCCTCCAAGCCGCAGCATACACGGGGCGGTGGCGGAATGGCAGACGCCGAAGACTTAAAATCTTCTGCTGCAAGCGCAGCGTGTGGGTTCGAGTCCCACCCGCCCTATGTCCCACAAGCCAGTTCCAGCAACCTGAGCTGGCTGTTCACGGCCGGCTCATCAGGTTTACGCGCGACGAAGACGTAGCTGCCGTCTGGGCATAGCTCACGGGCCTTCACGTTGTCAGACAGGCCCAGCTCGAGCACCTCAGTCTTGATGCGCTGACGGATGGTGGGATCGAGGATCGGATACACTGTCTCCACGCGCCGGTCTAGGTTGCGCTCCATTAAGTCGGCGCTGCCTACATAGATCTCCTCATCGCCGTTATTGTGGAAGTAGTACACACGGCTGTGCTCCAGGAAGCGGCCGACGATGCTAACGACGCGGATATTTTGGCTTAGGCCCGGGACACCAGGACGCAGCGAACACATACCGCGCACAAGCAGGTCCACCTTCACCCCAACCTGCGAGGCGCGATACAAGAGTCGGATCATGCCCGGATCCACAAGCTGATTGACCTTGAAGATCAGGTGGCCGCCACCGTGCATCTGATGGTGGACGATCTCGCGCTCGATAAGCTCGGTCAGGCGTTGGCGCAAGGACACTGGCGCAACCAGTAGCCGGCGATAACACGACTGTCTGAAATAGCCAGTAAGGTTATTGAACAGCTCGCTTGCGTCCTGGCCGATCTCTGGATTGCAGGTGAACAAACCGAGGTCCGTGTATACCCGCGCTGTGTCAACGTTGTAGTTACCGGTGCTTAGGTGGACATAACGGCAAATTTCGCCGTTTTGTTCGCGCCGAACCACCAGGCACACCTTTGCGTGAACCTTGTAACCAGGCAAGCCATAGACCACATGCACGCCGACCTCTTCCAGGGCGCGCGTCCATTGAATATTGTTCTCTTCGTCGAAACGCGCCTTGAGCTCAACCAGCACAGCGACCTGCTTACCGTTCATGACGGCTTCCTTCAGAGCCTCGACAATGGGCGAGTCTTTGCCGACTCGGTAGAGCGTTTGCTTGATGGCCAGCACGTTGGGGTCGCGCGCAGCAGCGCGCACAAATTGCACGACCGGCGAGAAGGAGTCGTAAGGGTGATGCAAGAGCACATCACCGCTGCGAATGCGCTCAAAGAGATCCTGACCATTTGCCAAGTCCGCCGGCAAGCGCGGATTCAACGGCGGATCTTTCAGCTCCGGCAAGGGCAAGCGATGTAGTTCCCACAGGCAGCTCAGGTCCAGCGGACCCTCTACGCGAAACACGTCCTGGTTGGAAAGACCCAGGTTGTGTTCGAGCAAGTTACATGCGTCTTCTGGCATGTCGTGAGCGACCTCCAGGCGCACTACCCGACCGAAGCGGCGATCCTTGATAGACCGCTCGACGGTCGCCCGCAGGTCATTGGCCTCGTCCTCTTGAATCTCCACATCCGCATCGCGGGTGACGCGGAAGACAAAGGTGCCGATGACTTCCTGACCGGGAAACAGCGTGTGAATGTGCGCGGCGATGATCTGATCTAACCAGGTGAGGCAGCGCGCACAATTACTGTGACTGTCATCCTGACATTGAGTGAGCGAGACGAGGCGCGGCAGAGAAGGCGGCACCTTTACCCGCGCGTAACGCGGCCGGCCACGCTCACCTCGCATCACCACTGCCAGGCTCAGACTCAAGTTGCTGATGTGGGGGAAGGGATGGGCAAGATCGATCGCCAGCGGCGTGAGAATGGGGAAGACATAGCGATGAAAGTAATCCCTGGCGATCGTCCGCTGTTCGTCGTTAAGCGCATGCCAGTCGAGCACACATACCCCGCGCTCCGCCAGCGCCGGGCGGATGTCTTCGTGCCAGGTGCGCGCATGCTCAGCCTGTAGCGCGCGCACGCCTTGCATCACCAGCTCCAGGGTTTGAGCCGGGAGCATGCCCTCTGGACCTGGCTGCGTCACCTCTGCGAGCACCTGATCGTGCAGTCCCGCCACGCGGATCATGAAGAATTCATCTAGATTTGTGGCGAAGATAGCCAGGAACTTCGCCCGCTCCAATAGCGGGTTGGTGGGGTCTTGGGCCTCCTGCAGAACACGCCGGTTAAACTCAAGCCAGCTCAGCTCGCGGTTGATTAGATTCATTGTGAGGTCATCGGAAGGTAGGCTAATTCTAGCCTTAGGCTCAAGCGCTAATCAAACAAGTCGGCCTTAGGCTGCTATACACTTTAACAAGACGCGCCAGGGATTACGCACAGGGTATGGAATACAAAGACTACTACAAAGTGCTTGGCGTAGATCGCAACGCCGATCAGGAGACCATCAAGAGGGCGTTTCGCAAGCTGGCTCGCCAGTACCATCCCGACGCCAACAAGGGTGACAAGAAGGCTGAAGAGAAGTTCAAGGAAATCAACGAAGCCTACGAGGTGCTCGGCGACCCGGAGAAGCGCAAGCTTTACGATCAGATGGGCAACAGCTACCGCGCCTACCAGCAAGCTGGTGGTGATCCGCGCAACTATGATTGGAGCCAATGGACCGGCTTCCCTTTCAACTTCGGCCAAGCTGGGCGCACCTACCAAGATGACATTGACCTGGGAGAGTTCATCCGCGAGATCTTTAGCGGCCGGCAAACCGTCCGCCAGCCGCGCGATTTTGAGCAGGGCGTTGAAATCTCACTAGAGGAGGCCTACCACGGCACCTCGCGCCTGATCGAGCGCGGCGGCCAGCCGACCATCGAGGTCAAAATACCTCGCGGCGTGAAGACCGGCTCGCGTATTCGCGTGCGCGGCCAAGGCGGCAAGAACGCCCGCGGTCAAGCCGGCGACCTTTATCTTGTAATCGAGGTCAAGGCGCATCCAATCTATGAACGCAAGGAGGACGATCTCCACCGCGACATCCAGGTAAACGCCTTCATTGCTATTCTGGGCGGGGAGACCATCGTGGACACCCTGGCCGGCCCGATTGCTGTGAAGATCCCTCCGGGCACATCTTCGGGCACGTTGATCCGTCTGCGTGGGCGCGGGATGCCGAAGCTGAACAAGCCGGATGAGTTCGGCGACCTCTATTTGCGCGTGATGCTCACTGCGCCCACCGACCTAACAGAGAGTGAGAAGAAAAAACTGGCCGAGATCGCTCATCGCTACCTCGGCCGATGAACCCACAACAGTTAGGAGACGACAAAAATGGCGCTCTTGGGTATTGACCTCGGCACGACCGCTGTAAAGGCGCTGCTGATTGACGAGGCCGGCCAAACGCTGGCCAGCGCCACCGTTGAGTACCCACTCAGCGTACCGCAGCCGCTGTGGAGCGAGCAGGACCCAGCAGATTGGTGGCGCGGCAGCGTCGAGGCCATCCGACAAGTCCTGGGGAAAGCAGGCATTCCTGGCACAGCCGTGCGCGGCATTGGCCTCAGCGGGCAGATGCATGGGCTGACCGTGCTCGATCAAGATGGTTGTGTATTGCGACCGGCTATCCTTTGGAACGACCAGCGCACTGCGGCACAGTGCGAACTCATGATGGAGCGCGTCGGCGGGCCAGCACGCATGCGCGCGCTCGCCACCAACCTCCCTAACCCAAGCTACACCGCACCCAAGCTGCTCTGGGTGCGCGAGCACGAGCCGCACATCTACGCGCGCATTGCGCACGTGTTGTTGCCAAAGGACTACATCCGCTACAAGCTCAGCGGCGAATTCGCCACCGACGTCGGTGACGCCACCGGGATGGGGCTGCTGGATGTCCAACAACGCACCTGGTCGGACGAGCTGCTGCAACTGCTGGAGATCCCGCGCCCATGGCTACCGCTGTGCGCTGAGTCTCACGTAGTCACCGCGCGCGTCAGCCAGATCGCAGCACAGGAGACCAGCCTGGCCGCCGGCACACCGATCGTCGGCGGCAGCGGCGATCAGCCCGCTGCGGCCGTGGGGCTTGGCTCGGTGCGCGAAGGGATTGTGAACGTCACGCTCGGCACATCGGGTGTGGTGTTCGCCTCCGTGGAGCACTACCCACAAATGCGCGACACGGCTATCGAGCTATTCTGCCATGCCGTGCCAGGGACTTGGTTCTTTATGGGGGTGATGCTCTCAGCCGGCGGCAGCTTGCGCTGGCAGCGCGACGTGATCGCCAGCGGTCATCCGGACATCGCAACAGTGCGCCATCAGGGCGATGCTTACGACGCGCTGTTGAATAGCGCAGCAACCATCCCCATCGGCGCGGAAGGGCTGGTCTTCCTTCCCTATCTCACAGGCGAACGCACGCCACACCGCGACCCGTTGGCCCGCGGCGCGTTCGTGGGCCTCACCCTGCGGCACACCCAGGCTCACCTGGCCCGCGCAGTGGTGGAAGGGATCAGCTTCGGCCTGCGCGACTCGATCGAGCTGATGCGCGAATTGGGGTTACAAGTGAATGAAGTTCGCGCTGCCGGCGGCGGCGCGCGCAGCGCAATATGGCGGCAAATGCTGGCCGATATCTTCCAGGCCGACATTACGCTGGTGAATTCCACTGAAGGCGGCGCGTTCGGCGTTGCCCTGTTGGCTGGCGTAGGGATTGGCTTATGGCGCGACACGCGCGAAGCATGTGACGCTGTCATCCGCGTCACCTCGCGCACGACACCCAGCCAAGACCCTGCCACCTGCGCGCGTTACGCTGAAGCATACGCTCGCTACCGCGCAGCCTATCCAGCGCTCAAGCCACTGTTCAGCCAGCTAAGCACGTGACGAATCAGCCAACCGTTGCACCGTTTGGCTCCTGGCGCTCCCCGCTCACAGCCGAACTCGTCGCCGGCCAGAGCGTTCGGCTGGGCGATGTGCGGCTGGATGGCGATACCATCTATTGGGTCGAGGGCCGGCCAGCAGAAGGTGGCCGCAGCGCGCTTGTCCGTTGGCAGAATGGCCGTTGCGAGGATGTCTTGCCGCCGGCCTTCAGCGTGCGCACGCGCGTCCATGAGTACGGGGGCGGCGCTTTCATCGTGCACGAAGGGACCGTTTACTTCTCGAACGATAAGGATCAACGCCTCTATCGCGCAGCGCCTGGCGCTAACCCTCACCCCCTGACACCCGAATCCGAAGCAAAGCTGCGCTACGCCGACCCAGCGCTCGATGTGCAGCGGGGACGGCTGATCTGCGTGCGCGAGGATCACAGGGCGGGTGATCCGCCTATTAACGCGCTGGTGAGCGTGCGCTGCGACGGCGACCCAGTCGGTGGTGAGGTGTTATGCGCTGGCCACGACTTTTATGCCGCGCCGCGCCTCAGCCCTGATGGGTCTCAATTGGCCTGGCTGGCATGGGATCGCCCCAACATGCCGTGGGAGACGGCCGCATTATGGGTAGCTGATGTTCACGAGGATGGCACGCTGAGCAATCTGCGACAGATCGCCGGCGGCCCAGGCGAGTCGATCTTCCAACCAGAATGGTCACCGGACGGTCGGCTGCACTTCGTCTCCGACCGAAGTGGTTGGTGGAATCTGTACTGCTGGCAGGATGGCGATATCCGCGCCCTGCACCCGATGCCCGCGGAGTTCGGCGAGCCACAATGGGTCTTCGGCATGCGCACCTATGCGTTCGTTGGCCCTGCGCTGATCCTATGCCGATATACGCAGCAGGGGACGGATGCGCTGGCCCTGCTCAACGCGGCAACCGATGCCTGGCAGCCCATGCCATCCTCATACACCGCCATCAGCAGCGTGAACGCCAGTAATGGCTACGCAGCTTTCATCGCTAGCTCACCAGTCGAGGCAGCGGCCGTCGTCAGACTCGACCTCTCGACGGGCAAACTGGATGCGCTGCGGCGCTCGAGCGAGCTATCGCTCGACCCAGCGTACATTGCGATTGCGCAAACAGTGACCTTTCCTGCTGCCGATGGGGCGATGGCGCACGCTTTCTTCTACGCAGCGAGGAATCGCAACTTCACTGCACCCCCAGGCGAGCGCCCACCACTGCTGGTCCTCTGCCACGGTGGACCAACCAGCGCCACAAGCAGCAGCCTAAGCCTGAAGGTGCAGTTCTGGACCAGCCGAGGGATCGCCGTGCTCGATGTAAATTATGGCGGCAGCAGCGGCTATGGCCGTGCCTACCGCGAACGACTCAATGGCCGATGGGGGATCGTGGACGTGGACGATTGCGTGTACGGCGCGCGCTACATTGTTGCCCAAGGCTGGGCCGATCCGCAGCGGTTGATGATCGCTGGTGGCAGCGCCGGCGGATACACGGCGCTGTGCGCGCTGGCATTCCGCAATGTGTTTAACGCTGGTGCCAGCTATTATGGCGTGAGTGACCTTGAGTCGCTGGCGCGCGACACACACAAATTCGAGTCGGGCTACCTGGAAGCGTTGGTTGGCCCTTACCCAGCCTGCCGCGACCAATACCGCGCCCGCTCGCCGGTTTACTTTGCTGATCGCATCAGCGCACCGGTCATCTTCCTACAGGGGCTGGACGACCCAGTTGTGCCGCCGGCGCAGTCTGAGACGATGTTCAGGGCACTACGCGACAAAGGGTTGCCGACTGCTTACATCGCGTTTGAGGGCGAACAGCATGGCTTTCGCAAAGCCGAGCATATCCAGCGAGCGCTAGAAGCCGAGCTGTACTTCTATGGGCGCGTTTTAGGTTTTCAACCTGCCGACCACGTTGCGCCGGTGAAGATCGAGAACCTGGATTGAGCCACGCACGCCATGTTAACTGCCGAGCTGGTGCGTGAGCGCGCGCTGGAGATGGGGTTCGACCTGGTGGGGTTTGCGCCAGCCGGCCCAGCGCCCGGCGCTGACCAGTTTATGCGCTGGCTGAGCGCTGGCTACCACGGCCAGATGGCTTATCTGGCGCGCGCGCCAGAGCGCCGGCTGGATCCGCGCCGTGTGCTCGCTGCGAGCCGCACTGTTGTTATTGTGGGGGTTAGTTACGAGACGCTGGCCGTACCAATGACGCTCCTTACTGACCCCTCGCGCGGGCGCATCGCGCGCTATGCCTGGGGGCTGGACTATCACGAGGTGATTACACCGGTCCTGCGGGCTTTCGGGGAATGGCTGGCCAAAGAATCGCGCGCCTACGTGGATACCGGGCCGGTGCTGGAGCGCGCTTGGGCCGAGCGCTGCGGGCTGGGCTTCATCGGCAAAAACACCTGCCTGATCCACCGCAAACGCGGGAGCTACCTCTTCCTTGGCGCAGTGCTCATCAGCGAGGAACTATCTGACCAGGTCGCCGATCGGGCGTCAACCAACGGTGGTCTGTTCAGCGGTTGTGGGCGCTGTACGCGCTGCCTAACCGCCTGCCCGACGCAGGCCTTCCCAGCCGCTGGCGTGCTCGACGCGCAGCGCTGTATCTCCTATCTCACAATCGAGTTGAAAGGACGCATCCCAGAGGCGCTGCGCCCTCTGATGGGCAATTGGGTATTTGGCTGCGACGTGTGTCAGGATGTTTGCCCCTACGTGCGGCGCTTCTCACGCCCTTCAAACTCGCCTTTGGCCAGGGCGTTTTATCCACCGGATATCAATCGAGTTGCGCCGCGCTTGCTCGACCTGCTTCAGCTCGACCGCGCAGCATTCAGCCAGCAGTTCAAGGGCACAGCGATAGCCCGCGCGAAACGGCGCGGGCTGGTGCGCAATGCCTGCGTCGCCGCCGGCAATTGGGGCAGCGACGACGCTCTGCCGGCCCTGCGTCGCCTGCTGGATGACGAGGATTCACTGGTGCGTGAACACGCAGACTGGGCCATTCTAGCAATAACAAAAGGATCAAGCATGCGCGCGCAGACAGATCATCGCGCGATCGAGGCGGAGCAGGCAAGTCTCGCGTCCCAGGATGGCCATCGTAGCGAACAAGGGCGGCGTGATCGGCTTGCCTGTGACGGCGTTCCGCACAATGGTGAATAGCTGGGTGGGCTTAAGCTGGAGCTCGGCGCACAGGGCGCGCATCGCCTGTTCCAGCGGCGCATCTTCGAACGGTTTAAATGAGGCCACAAGCTGATAGGTGGCGCGCAGGGCCTCCAGCGAGGATTGGCGATCCATCTTCGGACCGATCAGCGCTTCCGCCGGCGGCGTAGCGATGTCGCCGAAGAAGAAGTCGATCATCGGCGCAGCGTCGGTGAGTTTCTTGATGCGCTCCTTGATGTGCGGCACGATCGCCAACAGCAGCGCGCGGTGAGCTGGCGAGTCCATGGGGATGCCGGCGCGGACCAAAAAGGGCACTAGGCGCTCGGCCAGATCTTCATCGCTGAGCCGGCGGATGTGGACGCCATTCAACCAGTCGAGCTTGTTGTAGTCGAAGATAGCCGGCGAGCTGCCCACCCGCTCAATAGAGAACTTCGCAATCAGCTCATCGCGGGTGAAGACGTTCTGCTCATCCCCTCCCCCCGGCGCCCAACCCAGCAGCGCTAGGAAGTTGATCAACGCCTCTGGCAGGTAGCCCTGGTCGCGAAACTCAAAGACGCTCTGCGCACCGTGGCGCTTGCTGAGCTTTCTGCCGTCTGTGCCAAGTACGTTAGGTAGGTGCGCCCACTTCGGCTCCGGCCATCCGAAGTAACGGTAGAGCAACACGTGCTTGGGCGCGCTAGGTAGCCAGTCATCCCCACGCAGCACGTGAGTGACGCCCTGAAGGTGATCATCCACCACGACGGCTAGATGATAGGTTGGAAAGCCGTCCATCTTAAGCAACACCTGGTCGTCCACCTGGGCGTTGTCAAATGTCAATCGACCTTTGATCAAGTCGTCGAAGCTTGTTTGACCATCCCGCGGGAGCACGCGCATGCGGATGACGTGCGGCTCGTCAGGATGTATATCCGTGCGCAGACGCATCTCCTCGCGGAAGACGAAGTTTTTCTGACCGCGCGCTTGGGCCTCGGCCCGCATGCGGGCCAACTCCTCCGGCGTCTCGACCGCGCGATAAGCATAGCCGTGCGCCACCAGCCACTCCGCCCACTGCTTGTATATCGGCAACCGCTGTGACTGCACGAACGGCCCGGGGATGCCCTTGTATTCACCATCGTCCAGTGCGCCGGGATAGTCTTCGTCGCTCGGCATAGTGCGCAGCTCTTCGTGGTCAGGCCCGCCGTCCAGGTCAATCCCCAGCCAGTCAAACGCTTCGAGGATGCGGCGAGTCGCGCCGGCCACATAGCGCTCTTTGTCGGTGTCTTCAATGCGGATGTAAAACTCGCCGCCTGTGTGCCTGGCCAGCAGCCAGCTAAAGATAGCTGTGCGGACGCCACCGATATGCAGTTCGCCTGTGGGAGACGGCGCAAAGCGGGTGCGCGCTTTGACGCTCATTCCTTCAACCAGATATCGCCAGCCCGCTGATAGCTGATGAGCTCTTCAGGTTGGAAGTAGAGCGCGATCTCGCGCGCGGCGGTCTCTGGGCCATCGCTGCCGTGCACGATATTGCGCGAGATGTCCAGGCCAAAATCCGCTCGGATCGTGCCAGGGGCAGCATCAGTGGGCCGCGTCGCGCCCATCGTTTGGCGGGCGGCGGCAATCGCGTTGGGGCCCTCTAGGCACATCACCACCACCGGCGAGGACGTGATGAACTGCACGGTGCTTTCAAAGAAAGGTTTACCCTTGTGCTCGGCGTAGTGGGTCTCAGCAAGCTGGCGCGAGATTTGCATCAGCTTGAGGCCGGCGATGCGCAGACCGCGCGCTTCGAAGCGCTTGATGACCTCGCCCACGAGTCCGCGCTGCACGCCGTCCGGCTTAATGATGATAAGCGTCCTTTCCATGGTCGTTGCAATGTCTAAAATATCCAAGGCGAGATTATCGCTTATCCGCTGCTAGGGACATCGCATGGTGATAGGCTTCGAGCGCTGCTGACAGGTTACCCTTACGGGTATAGGCCATACCCAGCAGCTCATACACTGTGCGATCGGCCGGCTGAGCGACCCGCATCATCTCCAGCTCGGCGATGATCCGATCGAGCTGCTCAGGGTGGCTCTGGGCAATCGCTTGCTCATAACGCGCCACGACCTGTTGACGCGCTGCTGGCGCAGCAGAAGCGTGGTCAGTACTAGACGAACGCCTTGGCCGACGACTTGCACGCCGCCCAGCCGGCTTGGCCCGAACGGGCAATCCCTCAAACAGCGCCTCGTCATCTGCCGCTGGCTGGTCAGCCGGTGCTGCCTCGGCCAACTGCCACTCCAATGGCACAAGTGGCCCTGGCATTCCGTCCTTCTCATCTACCGGTAGCTCATTATCACTCTGGGAAGCCGCCATGGAAGACTCAGCCGGCGGGGACGGTGAACGATCGAGCGACTTCGGCGCAGCGGTTGACGCAGCAGCCAGCATCTCCACCCAGTCCGCAACCTGGTCGGCCTCTTCCTCGAATTGGGTGGCAAGTTCTCCCAGTGCCATCAACGCTGCCTGGTCGCCAAGCAGCGCCTTCGTATGACGGTGATCGGGGTCTAGGCGCGCGATGACGTTAAGATGCAAAGCAGCAAAGCCCGCCGGTCCGACCTGCTTCCAGAAGACCAACAGCAGAGCGTGAGCGTTCAGACAATCCGGCAATTCATCTAGGATCACCTGACAGGCCTGAGCAGCAGAGACGCGCAGACCTTGTTGCCAGAGCGCCTGAGCCAGCCACACGCGGATATCCAGGCGCTCCGGATGACGCTCGACCAGGCGACTGAGATAGACGATGCTTTGATCGATCAGGCCGGCGTCCAGGTAATCTAGCGCTTCGCGCAGCGATCCACGCGCGGGTAAGGGCGCAGGCGCAGCAGCAATCTGTAGGAGCGCTGGTTCAGCCGGCAGATAGTCCAGCGCCTGCTGGGCCAAGATCGCGGCTTCGTCGCGCTGACCAGCAGCGCTTAGCGCAAGGGCGCGTTGCTTCATCGCCTCGGCATTCGCTGGTGTAATTTCGAGGACACGCCCATATGCTTCGGCCGCTTGCATGGGTTGACGCAGCGCGCTTAGGACGTGCGCGCGGATCTGCCAGGCACTTAGCGCATCTGGATGGGCGGCCAGCAATTTGTCGGTCAGGGAGAGCGCATGGTTGTGGTCGTCCGCGCTGAGGGCGCGTTCTATTTCAGCCACAAGCTCGGTAAATGTCATCGGCCCGGCCATAGGCGCGGTATAACCTCGAATTGTAGATCAACACCGTGCCTAAAAGCACAGAGGCAGCTCTTCGCTGCCTCTGTGCTTTTAATCCTCATCGTCGTAGTCTTGCCAGCGATCGCGTGTGCGTCGTCGTTCCCGCTCGCGGCCGCGCTCACCATCACGCCGCCGGCGCGCACGTTCTGGGGATGGTGAGAGGACGGCAGCCCGCGCTGGCCGTGGCTGGCTGCGCTCTGGGCTGCGGTTGCCCGTGACCTCAACACGCGTCTCTTTTGGCCGTGCAAAGTCTATTCGCACCGGACGCTGGTCAAGCAGCTTGCCGTTCAACAGCGTCATGGCCTTTTGTGCGTCTTCGTCGCGGACCATTTGCACAAAGCCAAACCCCTTTGAGCGGCCGCTGCTGCGCTCAATCACGATCTCTGCGTGGGCAACTTCCCCGACGGCGGCGAAGAACGCCCGCAACCCCTCACTGGTCGTGGAATACGCGAGGTTGCCTACATACAACCTGTTGGTCATGGTGCTTCTATCTGAACCTGTCTCACGAAATTGCACAGAACCGGATTTGGCCCGCACTGTGCTATCACAGCGCAAGCTAGACGCAAAGCGACAAGGACAGCAGATGACAGATTGAGCGTTTGCTTCCTTAGACCAGTGACCTCCTCCCCTTCAAAACGCCTGGGGCAGGCGTGGCTGGGGGCGCAGCGCGTGTCCACCTCACCCTATCTCGCTCAAATTACGGGGAAGGCAAGTAGAGATTATTGAGGCTTGATGCATGCCCAGCGTAATCCGAACGGTATAGACCGCCTTCTGCACCTGAACGAAACCAAGGCTGAGGCCGGCTCAGCACAAGATGAATATAGCACAAGTGGGGCTAAATCGGGTGCATTCACAGCCAGAGGCAAAAGCTTGGGTGGGCGACGGTAGTGTCGTCGCCCACCCTCTATAGACTTGCCTTCGCTGGCAGCATAGCTTGTGGAAGATGCTCCTATTGGTGAACGCACCTGCTAAATCGGGTGCACTCGCGGCCAGGGCCTCACGCGGAGACGCGGAAAGCGCAGAGAGTCATAGAAAGCACACACGCCGGTGCCTTTGACTGCCTGGAAGGCGGCGCTTTCAGAAGATCGCGTCGCTCCTGCTGGTGAATGCACCCACTAGTCGGAAGGATTCTAGGCCTGCGGTAGGATCGACTTCGCTAGTATGGATAGCACCGGCCGACCGCCGTCTCCTGCTACTGGTAGTGCGTCCAGCCAACCCACCGAGCCGCTGGCCTACCGCGCTGTGCGTGGTGGGTTTTGGAGCGTCCTTGGTTCATACTTCACAATAGGCTTTGGCTTCTTGGCCAACATCGCCCTGATCCGCCTGCTGACGCCGGCGATCTACGGCGAGTTCGCGCTGGCGATGTTCTTCGTCACCCTGTTCGATCTGGTCGGCAAGTCGGGGCTGAACTATGCGTTCGCCCACCATCGGGTGATTGACGGCGAGAGCCTGGGCACGCTGCTTGTGCTCAGCCTGTTCATGGGGGCTGGTAGCCTAGCGCTTGCTATCTTGTCTGCGCCGATCTTGG
>DAOTYZ010000063.1:0-3669 GCA_034434555.1 Candidatus Roseilinea sp. | reverse complement strand
GCGAACTGCTCAAGCGTCCCCGGCCCGTGCACGCGCAGCCGCCGCCAGGTCATGGCATTCGCCAGCGTATGGATGTAACCGTGCTCGGTGGTCACTGCCCCCCAGGTCTCTACCGATCGCAACATGCGGATCACCGCGTCGTCGTAGCGGCCAGACGGATAGCAAAAAAAGCGTGGGCGGCGGCCTGTGTGCGCGGTGATTTGCTCGATCGGCCCCAGGATCTCCCAGACCAAGAACTGAAAGCCCCGGTTGCGCAGGTCGCGGTGGGTGCGGGCGTGGGATTCGATGTCCATCCCCGCCGCGGCCATCTCCTTCACCATCTCCCAGGTCAGATGATCGGGGTTGCCAAAGTTGATGAAGTCGGTGGTGATGAAGAACGTCCCGCGCATGCCATACTTTTTGAGCAGCGGGAAGGCGTGTTCGTAGTGATCGCGGTAGCCATCGTCGAAGGTCAGGATGATCGGCTTGCGCGGCAGGGGCCGGCCTGTGGCAAGATGGGCGTGCAGGTCGTAAAGGCGGATTGTGGTGTAGCCGTTGGCCTGGAGATACTGAAGCTGGCGCTCGAAAGCGTCCGGCGTCACTGAGAGGTTAATGCGCAGGCGGGTGGCGTTCGGCGGCGGCGCTGAGATGTAGTGGTACATCAGGATCGGCACGCGGGCCGATTTGGGCGGGCGCGCCGGCGTTGGCGATGGCATAGGGCGCTGCAGCGCATCTTCCGGCGGCAACCTGGCCGCCCACAGCGGATTCGCCAAGCCCGCGCCGACAAACAGCACGCTGACAATCAGCCTGACCAGCGCAGTCGCCAGGCGCATAAAGGCGATTATAGTGACGTGAGATCGGGTGAATTACGGGGGTGCATTTGTGGATAGGGACGGAGCACTGGGTGGGCCAACGGCGCTGTCATCACCCACCCTCCATAAATCAAGCTTTCACCAGTTGGCAGCCCATCAGCACTTGCCCCTGTCGGTGAATGCACCCTTCACAGGATGATTTCATTGATAGGGGCATAGGCTGCTTGCTCGCCACGACAGTCTATTGGCCAAGGTCGCGCAGCCTCTTTGATTAGGCGCGGGTCTAGATTGGCTCAGAATGACGGGGTGAGGCAGGATACCGGCTAGCGATCGTCCCTGCGTATGGGGTCACCTGCCCCAAATCACGCACGCGCCCTCCCAGACCGGTATGCTACATTTATCTACACCATGCGCACGCGCGAAGCGCTGGAACAGATCGAGGCGCTCACCTTGGCACCCTATGCGATGCGCAGCGCGGCATCGCGCGGCCGGCAATATCCAGAGCCGGAGGCCGCCTACCGCACAGCCTTTCAGCGCGACCGCGAGCGCGTCTTACACACCACCGCCTTTCGCCGGCTGAAGAGCAAAACGCAGGTCTTCGTCGTCACAGAGGGCGACTACTACCGCACCCGCATCACCCACACCCTGGAAGTGGCGCAGATCGCGCGCACCATCGCCCGCGCGCTGGGCGCCAACGAAGACCTGGTCGAGGGCATCTGCCTGGCCCACGATCTGGGTCATCCGCCGTTTGGCCACGCTGGCGAGCGCACCCTAGACGCGCTGATGCAAGCCTACGGCGGCTTCGACCACAACGCGCAAAGCTTTCGCATCGTCACCGAGCTGGAGCGGCGCTACCCCGACTTCCCCGGCCTCAACCTCACTTACGAGTTCCGCGAGGGCTTGCTGAAGCACCACGACGGCGCGCCCAACCCCAACCTGCCCCCGGAATACCAGCCGATGCTCCATGCTACCCTGGAGGCGCAGATCGCTGCCTTCGCCGATGAGCTGGCCTATAACGCCCACGACTTGGATGACGGGCTACAGGCCGGTCTAGTGCGCCATGACGACGTGAAGGCACTGGCCTGGTGGCAGCGCGCCAGCCAGGCCGCCGGCCTGCGCCCCGACGAGCCGCTGACCGAGGTCGTGCGCCATCGCGTCATCCGCCGGCTGATCAACGGGCTGGTCACCGACCTATTGACGGAGAGCAGCCAGCGCATTGATGCGCTGCTGCGCGCCTGCGGCGGACAGGCCGGTGTGGACGACGTGCGGCGCTGGCCGATGCCGTTGATCGGCTATCCCCCTGAGACTGAGCAGATGAATCGCGCGCTGAAGCAATTCCTCCACGCCCACATGTATAGCCACCCGCGCACCCAGCAGATGGCCGTGCAGGCTGAGCAGGTGCTCAGCGACCTGTTCGATGCCTATCTGCGCCGGCCTGAGCGGCTGCCCGAACGCGCGCGCGAAAGACTGGATGAACTGCCCCTCCCCCGCGTGGTGTGCGATTACATCGCCGGCATGACCGACCGCTTCGCGCTAGGAGCGCATGCCGAGCTGCTCGGCAGGGCATAGGCGTGCGTGCATGACATGCTGGCGCAGTAAGTGATTCGTGGGCGGGCACGTGTAAATCCGAACTAGCGCATGTTAGCGCAGCACGCCCCACAGTCGCACCGTGCCATCCCGCGAACCCGAGGCCAACAGCCGGCTCTCAGGCGAGAAGGCGATACCGCGCACCCAATCCGCGTGCCCTTCGAGCGCGCGCACTTGCTTCCCGCTCTGTCCATCCCATAGCCATATGACGGCATCGGTTGGGATAAAGCGGACCTCAGCCAGGCTCGTCGTGTCGTAGAAGTAGAGGCCAGTGGAAGCAGCGACGGCCAGCGTCCTGCCGTCGGGTGAGACAGCGACCCCTTTAGCCTCCCCCTTGCCCACACGAGCCGGCTACGGATCGGGCGACGCAGAGAGCGTTGAGGCTGGCGCGCCGGCGGACGGGCGCAGGGCACTTGCCGAGCGAGGGGTGACCAAACATCCCAAGACAAGCGCCAACACCGCTACGATGCTCAACAACCACTTGCGAAAAGCACTTGCCGGTATCTTCAAGAACTTAATCTGAGAAAATAAAGTGGAATAAGAAAAATTTTTTATACTAATGCGCATAAAAATCACAGACTAACCCTTCATAGGAGAGGTTATCCGGCTGCATTATTAGAAAAAGATTAGTGATACCCTGCCGATGTCACAGGTGCTCCTACGATGCCGGCTGGGCCAGGATGGCCATCGCTGCGTTGCGGCCGTTGATGCCGATCACGCTGCTGCCGGGATGCGTGCACGCGCCGCACAGATAAACCCCATCCATCGGCGTCTTGTAGCTCAGCCGCCGGTCCCACATGAAGTCGGGCAGGCATTCGCCCTGGAAGATGTGCCCGCCGGCCAGGCCGGTGCGCTGTTCGATGTCCGGCGGGCCGAGCACCTCCACGTCTATCACCGCCTGCGGAAAGTTCGAGACAAAGCGCGCGATGGAGGCAATGCCGAGCTGCTTGACCTCCGCGCGGCACTCGTCCCAGCTCCGGCCATCGGCGAATGCGTAGGGCACATACTGCGAGAAGACGCTCATGGTGTGGCAGCCGCGATAGGGCGAATCGGGCGCGATGACGCTTGGGTCGTGGACGGTCTGGAAGTACTGCTCCGTCCACAGCCACGCCGGCAGCGCGCCGCGCTGCGCCGCGGCGAAGCCGGCCTGCCACTCCGCTTTGGTCAACGGGGTGTTGATTTGCCCGAAGTGGTGGGGCTGAAGTTGGCCGGGCCGCGCCTTGAAGTCTGGCAACTCGCGCAACAGGAAGTTGAGCTTCACCGTACAGCCCTGGATCGGGATGGCCATGAC
>DAOTYZ010000062.1:0-7817 GCA_034434555.1 Candidatus Roseilinea sp. | reverse complement strand
GCGCAGTTGCCGGCCTCGCCGCTGCCCGCGTATGTCGCCAGGTTGGAGACGCTGGGCCGGCCGGTGCGCCTGCGCGTCGGCGATGAAGAAGTCGTCGGCGTGGCCGAGCGCGTCGAAGAAGACGGCGCATTGGTGGTGAACACGTCGTCTGGCCTGCGCCGCGTCACCTTCGGCGACCTGCTGGACAGGTGTGTTCACAGCTAGAGGCGGCAGCTTGGTTGGGCGACGGCAATGCCGTTGCCTATCCTCTGTGGAGTGAATGTTGCCAATTGGCAGCCTGCAAGCTGACGCTCAGAAATGAGACAGGGTCGGGGGCTGCCTGCGTGACTCCGCAGCGCTTACGGGTGAGCAGCCTCCTTGCCCCTGCGCCTGAACGCGCCCACGGCATAGGGAGTGCGCCACTTCTTGAAGGTGATACGAGAAACACGCACTGCAGAGACGCGAAGGACGCAGAGATTTTTACATATCCTCTGCGCTCTCTGCACCTCTCATCTCGGTGAGCCAAGTCACCCCAAAGTTGAGCACTCCTGTAAATCCGAACTCACGTTAAGTGGGGTATAGTCCGCGCATCCTAAATGCTTAACGCACGGGCGGGTGCGATGCGCAACTTCTTTACGGCCCTTTTTATCATTCTGGCCATAGGCATGCCGGGGTGCGCTGCGCCGCCGCCGCGCGCGCCCTCGCCATCCCCTTCGCCCGTGCCGGCAACGGTCGAGATCGTGTTTGAGGTGAGCGGCGGCGTTGGTGGGCAGTATGCGAAGTGGACGATCTACGGCGATGGCCAGATCAGCCGCCAGGGGCGGTTTGACAGTGAACAATACGTGACTGCGCCGGAGGACGTGCGCCGGCTGCTGGACAATTTGTATGCGGCCGGCTTCTTCGACCTGCGGACGGCGTATGCCGATGTGATGTGCGCCGATTGCTTCAACTACGTGATCGCGGTGCGCGATGGCCAGCGCAGCCATCGCGTGTATGCCGTGGACGCAGGGCAATTGCCGGCTGAGATGCGCAACGTTATCCAGCTACTTCGGACCTTCGTTAACGCTTTCTAAGCCCCGCGCGCCTGTCGCATTCCCCGCTTAACGCGGCCTCAGCCGGCTTGCTAGAATCGCCTCACCGAGCAAATTCAGCAATGGCAAGAGCCACCACGAGAACAGGGGCCAGATGACGATTACCCAAGAACAAGTGATGTCCGCGCTTTCGCGCGTGATTGAACCAGAGCTTCACAAAGACCTGGTTACGCTAAACATGATCAAGGATCTGCGCGTCCAGGGCCGCGACGTGTCCTTCGCAATTGAACTCACCACGCCGGCTTGCCCACTTAAGGACGTCATCGAGCAGGCGGCGCGCGCCGAGCTGGGCAACATCCCCGGCATTGGCCAGATCGAGATTCGCTGGACGAGCAACGTGGCCGCCAACGCGCGCATGCGCAGCGCGCTCAACCTGCCGATCAGGAACATCATCGCCGTCGCCAGCGGCAAGGGCGGCGTGGGCAAAACCACTGTGTCGGTGAACTTGGCCATCGCGCTGGGCCAGACCGGCGCGCGGGTTGGCCTGCTCGATAACGACGTGTATGGCCCAAACGTGCCGCTGATGGTGGGGTTGCCCACCGCCGAGCTGCTGCCGGACGGTCGGGCCATGCCGAGCGTGGCCCAGCAAAACGGCAAACTTATACCGGTCGAGAAGTTCGGCATCAAGATCTTCAGCATCGGCTTCATCTACCCATCGGAGGCGCCGCTGGTGTGGCGCGGTCCGATGTTGCATACCGCGATCCGCCAATTCCTCCAGGACGTGGAGTGGGGCGAGCTGGATTACCTGGTCGTTGACATGCCTCCGGGCACGGGGGACGCGCAGCTCTCGCTGGCCCAAACCGCGCAGGGGGTGATGGGGGTGATCGTCACCACGCCGCAATTGGTGAGCACGGGCGACGCGCTCAAGGGGCTGGCCGCGTTCGAGCAGCTCAAGATTCCGATCATCGGCGTCGTCGAGAACATGGGCCCATACATTGATCCGGTCAGCGGCCAAAAGGTGGCCATGTTTGGCGAGGGTGGGGGAGAGCGGCTGGCTGCGATGAAGAAGGTGCCTTTTCTGGGCAGCGTGCCGCTCGACCCGACGATTCGCATAGGCAGCGATAGCGGCCGGCCAATTGTGGCCGCTTATCCAGAAAGCGAAGCAGCCAAGCGGCTGGTCGAGATCGCCAAACAAATAGCCGCGCGCGTGAGCGTGATCAACTACCAGCAGGGCGGCGCGGTGCCCATCTCGATCCTCGGTTAGGCGCGTCGGACGCCGGTTGCTCGTCGGTATGCGAACCGCCTTGTTTGTGTATGGCACGTTGAGGCGCGGCGGGTGTCGCGCCATCCCCAAGCTATTCCCGTCCGCGCGCTTCCTGGGCTTCGGCACGGTCAAGGGATGGCTTTATGACTTCGGCGACTATCCCGGCCTGCGCCTTGACGCAAATGGTCTGGACATCCTGGGGGAGGTGTACGAGGTTGAGCCGGCGACGCTACGTGCGATAGATGAGATAGAAGGTCACGTCCCTGGTGAAGCAACCGTCTGTCACTACTTCAGGCGGTCGCACCCCATCCTGATGCAAGACGGGACGCGCCTCACCGCAGATTTATACGAGTGCAACCCACGCCTCTACGACTGTTCGCGACCGCTCGAGGTGGGCGACTGGATCGCCTGGAAGCAGGGCGCGGCGGCCAACGGGTGATGGCACGCCCAAGAGGCTCACTGCGCCTCTCTCCCTGCTCAAGCGCTGCGCTGAGACTCAGGCACCAGGACAACTGAGGCCAGCCCGATCAAGCCGGCGCAGATCAAGGCAACGTGGCTAATCGGCAACTGTTGCGTGAGCTGGAAGGCAACGAACGGCGCGATTACCCCTCGCACACCGGTCAAGAAGGTGTGGACGCTCATGTACTCGGCTACCCGCTCCGCCGGCGCGAACTTAGTGACCCACAGGTTCCAGGCGATCTCGCCACCCGCTGCCGACGCCCCAAAGACCACCGCACCCAGCGCCAGCTCGGTCTCGCTGGCGCCGGTAAAGAACGCGAGGATGCTCAAGGCAAAGCCACTGTTGAGGACGATGCGCATCACAAAGAAGTTCATTCGGTCGAACAGCCGGCCCCAGAGTGGCGAGAGGACCAGGCGGACGAGGGCGGGGATCAGCAGCGTATAGAGCGCGATCTGCTGTGGGTTCAGCATCAGCCCGTAGCGCGGGTTGGCCAGATACTCTACGCGCAGCGGCAGCATCATCAGGTTGGCGAACCCCATCAGCATCCATGAGACCAGCATCCAACGCAGCGTGCGGTCGGTTTGCACGTGGCGCAGCGAGGCCAGCGCACCAACGAAGGTTGCCCCCAGTGCCGATTGGCCGGCCAACCTGAGGGGTGCCTGGCTCGGTGGCTGTGAAGGGATGCGGGCCAAACAACAGGCCGCTGCGCCGAAGGCCAACCCAAAGCAGAGCAGCAGCCAGCGGAAGCGCGTGATGTCTTCCGTCAGCAATCGCCCGCCCAGCTCGGCGAACGCGGCCGCTGCTATCACGCGAATCACGAACGAGCGCGAGACCAGCCGGCCGCGCGCTCGCGGCGGATAGTTATCCTGGTAAGTTGCGGTGATCAGCGGGATGATGGCGTTGCTCGCGCCGATCCCGACCAGCGTAGCCAGCACCAAGAAGGGGACAACAGGCACGGCAGCGACGATCAGCATGGCGATCGCCCCGCCGAGCATCAGCCAGGCCGCGACCTGCATCATTGGCCGCCCCGACTGTCCGACCGCCGGCACCAACCACAGCGAGAGCAACAACCCCACGTTGCCGGCGGCGGCGATCAGCGCCTTCGACGTCGGGTCGGCGTTGAGCGCTTGGACTGCGATCAGCAAGAGGAAAGTGGTGCTGGCGCTCTCGATGACTCCCTGCGGGATGGCGCGCAACTGGTCATAGCGGTAGGTGAGCGCGGTGACGCGGGCGTCTGGGTCCATCAGCCGTCTAGGGCGTCCATCAATTGGCGCGCGCGCTGCGCCAGCGCCTCCAGACCACCGGGCGCCTTCACCTCGCTATTGATGAGTTGACTGCCCAGCCCCACCGCGACTGCACCGGCGCGGAGGAACGCGCCGGCGTTCTCCACGTTGACCCCACCTGTAACGACGAACGGCACATCGTGCAGAGGGCCGCGGATCGCCTTAAAGTAGGCCAGCTCCGCCGGGAACAACTTGATCAACGGCGCACCGAGTGCCCGCGCATGGACGATCTCGGTCGGGGTGTAAGCGCCTGGGATGACACATACGCCGCGCCCCAGGCAGTGCGCGACCACGCGCGGGTTGGTGTCCGGGGCGACGATGAACGCTGCGCCGGCGGCGATGGCGGCCTCAGCCTGCCGCTCATCCATGACCGTGCCCGCGCCCACCAAGCATGAATCCCCCACAGCCGCTTTCATCGCGCGAATGCCATCGAGGGCGGCTGGGGAGTTCATCGTGATCTCTATCGCGCGGATGCCGGCCTCGGCCAACGTGCGGGCGATCTGCTCGAACAAGCCGGCGAAATCGCCGCGCAGGATGGCGATCACGCGACTGGCTTCGATCTTCGCTTTGGCGGCGTGTAAGTCCATGATGATCTAAAAGTATACGCCCTTATAATCCACGGGCATGTCTACTCGCGCCGATGCAGCCGCGTCGCGCCGCGCTATGCACACACTCTATCCCTGGCCTGCCTTGCGCCGTCATCTGCATCCATTTTTGTTGTTGGGCGTCATCCTCCTGGCTGCTGCGCTGCGCTTCTATGACCTCAACTGGGACCAGAGTCAATACAACCACCCCGACGAGCGCCACGTGACCAACGTGATCACGGCGCTGCGCCTGCCGGCAAGCCTAAGCGAGTATCTCGACCCGACGGTCTCACCGCTGAACCCCTATAACAACCAGCAGAGCTGGGTCTATGGCACCTTGCCGCTGTTCACCGGCCGCGCCGTGGCCGAGTTCCTCGACCAAGGCTGCGCGCCGGACGACGCGCTCGTCCCACGCTTACAGGGCCGCCTGCTCTTCGGGCCAGCCGCCGAAGGATGCGCGCGCGGCTTCTTCACCGGCTACGAGCACATCCGGCTGGTGGGCCGGCTGCTCTCGGCGCTGGCCGACACGATCACCGTGCTGGTCGTGTATCTCACCGCGCGCCGGCTGTTCGGCTGGCAGGCCGGTCTGCTGGCTGCGACTTTCAATGCCTTTGCCGTGCTCCAGATCCAGCACAGCAAGTTCTTCGTGGTCGAGAGCACGCTGACAATGTGCGTGGCGTGGTGTCTGTATTTCTGCGCGCGCCTGGTGACCCAGCCCGCGCAGAACAGCCGCCAAGCCATAGCGTTGCTGGGCAACGCCGCCCTGGCCGGCCTCTTCTCCGGCCTGGCTGTCGCCAGCAAGATCAGCGCCTGGCCGACGGCGGCGCTGATCGTGCTCTCGGTCGTGGTGGCGTTGGTGCGCGACCGACGCCCGCCGGCGTCGGCCCTGCTGACCGCGCTGGCCGCCGTTGCCATCGCCGGCCTGAGCGCCTTCGCCAGCTTTCGCCTAATGCAGCCCTACGGCTTCGTAGGGGGCAGCGCGGTGGAGTGGGCATACACGGTGCGCGACTGCGAGGCGCTGGCCGATCCAACTCACTATCAGACCTGCCTGCGCACCCCGCCGCTGCCGGATCTGCTCGCGTCGGTCGTGGAGCGCCTGCCGGCCTTTGCCCGCCCGATCCTAGCGCCCTCCGCGCGTTGGGTGGCCGAGCTGCAATCAGCCGCTGCGCAATCCACCGGCGCAGCCGACCCACCGTGGGGCTGGCAATGGGCCGGCCGATTGCCGGTCATCTTCCCGCTGATCAACATCATCTTCTACGGCCTGGGGGTGCCGCTGGGCATCGTTGCGCTGGCCGGCGCGTTCTACATGCTGGCCCAGCTCCGGCGCGGCCGGCGCTGGTACGCCTACGTCGTACCGGTCGTCTGGATCTTCGGCTTCTTCCTGTATCAGGGCACGCAGTTCGTCAAATCGCTGCGCTATCAGTTGCCGATCTACCCGCTGCTCTGTATCGCAGCGGCAGTGGCCCTGCTGGCCCTGTTGCGGCAGGCCGCAGTATGGGATGGGCACGCGATGACGCGCGGGCGCATCACGATGCGTGGGCGCATCACGATGCTTGGGCGCATCACGATGCGCCCCTACCAGGGGATGGCGCGCGGGCTGATCCTGTTGACCCTGATCGGGACGGCGGCCTGGGCGCTGGCCTTCATGCGCATCTACGACGGCGAACTCACCCGCACCGAGGCCTCGCGCTGGATATACCGCAACGTGCCGACGGCGCTCACCCTGGTCGCCGCGGACGACTATCGGATTCAACTGCCCGTCCGCGAGCTGCGCCTGACCGCCGGTGAATCACAGGTGATCCCGCTGCGGGTGCGCGCCGAGGACCGCGACGCGCCGGCCACGCTGCGCGATCCGCGCGTTGTGCTCAATTATCTGGTGGGTGAGGGCGTGCTCCAGGTGCGCCTGCTCGACCTAAGCACCCAGGCCGAGCTGGCCAGGGCACAAGGGCGCGTCTCCGTTCTCCAGCCGGCGGTGGCGCTGGAGGGGGTGACGCTCGACGCCGAGGCAACCTATCTGCTGGCGCTGGCGCTGATCGAGGGTGAGGGGATACAGGCGCGCACCAGCGTGATCGCCAACCAGCACTTCGACGAGGGCATTCCCTTCCGGCTCGATGGCAAGGACGGCTTCGGCCAATACTATCGCGGGCTAAGCAGCACGCCGTGGGGCGATCTGCCCGTCTATCACGAGGATGACCCCGCCAAGTTCGAGGTCTTCCTGGCTGCGCTGGACGAGGCCGACTATCTGATCCTCAACAGCAACCGACACTATGCCTCAGTGGCGCGTTTACCCTGGCGCTTCCCGATGACCAATGCTTACTATCGCGCGCTGATGGCCGGCGAGCTGGGCTTTACATTGGTGGCCGACTTTCACCGCTTCCCGCGCATCGGCCCCTTCGTCTTTGACGACCAGGAGATGCCGCAGCGCCTGGTGCGGCCAGCGGATGTCCAGGGCACGCCGCCCGGCATCGCGCTGCCCTATCCAAAAGCCGAGGAAGCCTTCTCGGTCTACGACCACCCGCGCGTGTTGATCTTCAAGAAGATGGCCGACTATTCATCCGCTTTGGTCAGGCGCGCGCTCGCCCCATACGTTGAGGTGCGCACCTTGCGCCAGACTGCGCTGCAAGCCAGCGCGACGCCGGGCGGCCTGTTGTTGGATCAAGCGACGCTGGAGGCACAGCAAGCCGGCGGGACGTGGCGCGAGCTCTTCCCGCGCCAATCGCTGCTGAACCGTTCGCCGCTGCTGGCGATCCTCGCCTGGGTGGGCTTCATCGAAGCACTGGGCATCGCCGGTTTCGTGCTGATCGCCGCGGCCTTGGCGCGAAGGGGTGACGGGCCGGTGCTCGCCGACGGTGGCTACGCCTTCGGCAAGGCGCTGGGCTTGCTGCTCGCCGCGTTCATCGCCTGGTGGTTGGCCAGTTTGAAGGTCGCGCCATTCGCGCCGGCGGTCATCTGGCTGGTCATCATCGGCCTGTTGGTGGGCGCTGCCGGCGTTGGCTTGCGCCACCGAGCAGCGCTGCGCGCGCTGGTGCGCGCGCGCTGGCCGCTGATGTTGGCCGCTGAGGGGCTGTTCATATTTGCGTTCGTCTTCTTCCTGCTGGTGCGAGCCGGCAACCCCGATCTGTGGCATCCCTACTTCGGCGGGGAGAAGCCGATGGACTTCGCCTATCTCAACGCCGTCCTGCGGGCGACCTATTTCCCGCCGCAAGACCCCTGGTT
>DAOTYZ010000061.1:0-2759 GCA_034434555.1 Candidatus Roseilinea sp. | reverse complement strand
AACTGATTCATGCCGGCGTTGGTGAACAGGATGGTCTTGTCGCCGTAGGGAATGAGCGAGGACGAGGGCACGTGGCGATGCCCGTTGCGCACAAAGTAGTCAATAAACGTTTGGCGAACCTGATTGCTGAGCATGGGACGACGATTATAAAGACCGCAACCGTAATCCCGCCCGACCGAAGCCCCGCGAAGTCACTCATACCCAACCTTACTGTCATGCTGCGCGAAGCGAAGCATCTGAAATCCCGCCCAACCAAAACACCGCGAAGCCACCCAACCTCCTGCCTCAGCGCCCCTGCTGCGCGGGACGACCCGCTACTCTCGGATTCCCCATGTATAACAAGTTGCCATGCTCGTGGTGCTCTCGCACTACCAAGCTGCTTCGCTCTTGCTGGCTCGGCGGGATGGGCAAACCAGCGCACACGTCTCGCTGGACCTCAATCTCTCCACGAGCGTCGTTCAGTTAGACGAGGCAGGGGTGGGCTTGCTGGATGGCCGGCGGCTGCCCTGGTCGGCGGTGGAAGCGATCGCTGAATCGCCCAACACTTGCTTCGTGGTCAGTGACAATGGCGAGATCGAGAAAGTGCAAACGTACTCCGAGGCCACCGGCCGTCACTACAGCCTCTACCCCACCGCGAATGCGCCCACCATGCTCGTCTCCGGCTTGCCCATGCATCGCATCAAGGACACTGACCCCCACCAAGACACCCTAGCCAAGCTCAGAGCGGCTGCGCCGCGCGGCGGGCGGGTGCTGGACATCTGCACCGGCCTGGGCTACACCGCCATCGCCGCGGCTGAGGTCGCCGAGGCAGTGATCACCATCGAGCTTGATCCGGCAACCGAGGCAATCGTCCAACGCAACCCGTGGTCACAAGCGTTGCTGACGCACCCACGGATCGCGCGCGTATTTGGCGATGCGTGTCAAGAGGTGCCACACCTGGAGACGGCGTCCTTCTCGCGGGTTATCCACGACCCGCCGGCCTTTGCATTGGCGGGTGAGCTGTATTCGGCAAATTTCTACGCCGAGCTCTATCGCGTGTTAAAGCCGGGTGGCCGGCTCTTTCACTACCTCGGCGACCTGCGCAGCCCGTCAGGCAGCCGGCTCTGGCGCGGCGTCGCCGAGCGCCTGCGGCGCGTCGGCTTTCAGCAGGTCACGCCCAAGCCCGAAGCGTTTGGATTGGTGGCGAGCAAATGAATGGCGCAGAATGGACAATTCGTGTGCTTGGCTTGGTCGCGTTGACGCTCCTGACGGGCGCGCTGGGCTTCGACGCGCTGGCGATGCGCGGGCGGAGCGCGGCGCCGTTGCGGGGGCAGGCGGCGCAGGTCCACCTGGCCCTCACGCGCGTCGCCCTGGGGCTGTTCGTGCTGGCTTCTGGGCTAGAAGCGGTCGCCCAATGGATAAGCGGTGGGCTTGCTGCCCGCGCGGTCGGCTTGTTCGTCGCTCGGCTCGCCTTGGCCGGGGTGACTGCCTTTGCCTTATCGAGCAAGCCTGCGCTGGCCTTGAGCGGCGCTGCGCTGCTCATGCTGACGCGCAGCCTGGACAGCCGCAGCGCCGAGCTGCCCGAATGGGCGCTGCCGGTGGCGGCGGACTGGTTGCACCTGACGGCCGCAGCGTTCTGGCTGGGCGGCGTGGCTTACCTGGTGTTGGTGCTCGTCCCGCTGGCGCTGCGCCATCGGCTGATCGGCGCGCTGGGTGCAGCCGTCGAACGCTTCTCGCCGCTGGCCGTCGCAGCAGTAGCGATGGTCGGCTTGACCGGCCTGATGCAGAGCGCCAACTTCCTGAGCGGCTACGAAGATTTGACAGGCACGGCCTACGGCCAAGCGCTGCTGGCCAAGAGCGGTGGGTTCGTCGTCCTGATCATGCTTGGTGCTTTCCATCAATTTGTGATCGGGCCGCGGTTGCGCCTCTGGCGCGCCCGCGCCGCACAAGCAGAAGACGCAGCGCGGCGCTTCCGCATTAGCCTAGCCATCGAGGCGCTTCTGGGCCTGGGGGTGCTGTCCGCAGCGGCGGCCATGACCGTCCTGCCGCTGCCGGCTGCCACCCCTTGAGCAGGATGTGCTCGCCCGTCGCTATTGTTGTCACATGATTCACTACGACGTTCGCCGCTTCGCCTCGGTCCCGTCCACAATGGACATCTGCCGCCAACTGGCCGAGCAGGGCGCGCCGGAGGGCGTGGTGGTGGTGGCCGACGCGCAAATGGCGGGGCGGGGGCGCGCCGGTCGCGCCTGGTATTCCCCGCCGGGCCAGGCGATCTATCTGTCTTTGCTCTTGCGTCCCTCCCTAACCGCACGCCGGCTGAGCTGGCTGACCATGATCGGCGCGCTCGCCGTGCTGGACGCGCTGGATGCGCTGGGCGTCCCGTCAAGCCGCGCAGGCTTAAAGTGGGCCAACGACGTGCTGCTGGACGGCAAAAAGGTGGCCGGCATCCTGGTCGAAGCAGCGCTCACCGCCGACCGCTTGGATTACGCCGTGCTCGGCGTTGGCTTCAACGTCAACACTGACTTTGGGGACGCGCCAGAGGCGGTTCGCGCCCAGGCGACGTGCGTGCGCCAGGCAATCGGATGCGCGATGGACCTGAGCAATGCGCTTGACCTGCTGTTGGCCGCCTTGGCCAAGCGCTATGCGCAGTTGCCGGCCTCGCCGCTGCCCGCGTATGTCGCCAGGTTGGAGACGCTGGGCCGGCCGGTGCGCCTGCGCGTCGGCGATGAAGAAGTCGTCGGCGTGGCCGAGCGCGTCGAAGAAGACGGCGCATTGGTGGT
>DAOTYZ010000060.1:0-1938 GCA_034434555.1 Candidatus Roseilinea sp. | reverse complement strand
CCCAGCTCGAGCAACTGATCGGCGGCCAGGTGACGCCGACGCCCGCACCGACCGCGCTGCCCACTGCAGCCCCGCCCCCGACGCCAACCGAAGCCCCACCGCAGCCGGAGGCGACGCCGGCCGCGCTGCCGCCGACGCCCATGCCAGAGATAGACAGCGCAACGCCGACAGCGACACCGCCCACAGATGGCGCCCTGGCCACGCCGACCGCCGAGCCGCTCGCCGCGACCACGCCCGTGGCCGAGGATGCCACGCCCAACGGCGCGCTGGCGGTGACCGAAGTCGCCGTCCCGACGGCTGTGGTCACCCTGCCGGGCGCGCGTGAGCCATCTGATGCGCCGGCCGGCTTCGCGCCGAGAGGAACCACCGGCCTGTTGGTGCTGGCGCTGGCCTATCTCCTCGGCGGACTAGCCGTCCTGCTCGTTCATAGCATCCTGGCGCAGCGCGACCGCGCCAAGGCCGAGGCGATGATCCTGACCGCCAACAAAGACGAGGAGGACGGCGACTAGGACAGGGTGAGGCAGGGTGCCGGCGACCCCCGCAGCGCCCCGCCCTATTCCCCCGCGTGCGGGGGAAAGAAAGGGGGCTGTCATGCTGAGTAGGGGCGTAGCGGTGCCACGCCCCACGCGCAGCATCTAAAACCCCGCCCGACCACATAGTAGGGTCGTAGCGGTGCCACGCCCCACGCGCAGCCGCCAACCCCCCGCCTCAGCGACCCCGCAGCGCTTTCTTCCTCATCATGCCAGAGGTGTAGCGCCCCCACGCTCCACCATTGTCATGGGGTGCGTTCACCAATACGAGCAACCGCTCGCGGGCTGATAACCAAGAGGGTGGGCGACGGCATTGCCGTCGCTCATCCGGGGTTCTCCCCTAACCGTGAATGCACCCCCTCTGTAGGCACTTCGCGCTATACTCGCTTCATGTGTGAGCGCCGGCTCGCAAGGGTGGTGCGGAAGGTGTCGCTGAAACAGACAAGCAGCGATGCTGCCTACTGGCGCGCCCAGCCGTATGTCGAACGCCTAAGAGCGCTGGAAGAGATTCGGCAGGAGTATCACCGCTGGAAACAGGATGCTGAATCAAGACTTCAAAGAGTTTATCGAATTGTTAAACGCGGCTGAAGTGCGCTATCTCGTCGTCGGAGGCTATGCGGTTGCTCTGCATGGTTATCCGCGTTATACCAAGGACATTGATATCTGGATTGAGCGCAGCACGCAGAATGCTGAGCGCTTGCTGTCAGCTTTGGAACGATTCGGATTTGGCTCATTAGGGCTGACAGTGGCAGACTTCCTGGAGCCTGATCAGGTTATCCAGCTCGGCTATCCGCCACGCCGTATTGATCTGCTCACTTCGCTTTCGGGGGTGAGCTTCGAACCGTGTTACGCCGCGCGGGTGGAAGTCACGTTAGATGGCGTGACCGTGCCGTTCATCAGCCTTGAACATCTTAAGATGAACAAACGCGCGAGTGGACGCTATCAAGATCTGGCGGACTTAGAAAGCCTGTCAGAGTAAAGCGGGAGCGCCCAGAAGGGCGCTCCCACTTTTTGTTGCTTCAGCGCTCTGCCTGGTCTATGGCAGGCGCGCGATCGGCAGGAAGGCGCGGAACTGCACCTTGACCACCACGCTGTTCGACGTCACCGGCGTGTTGGGGAAGGTGGCCGCGTTCACGACCGCCGTGTTGGTCAGCACCAGGCCGGGCGTGACCGGCGCGCTGGCCACGATCTGGATGGCCGGCGCCGCGCCCACGCTCAGCGAGCTAACCGTGCACGTCACCGTCTGCCCGCTGTTGCCGCACGACCAGCCGCTCCCAGTCGCGCTGACGAAGGTCAGGCCGGCCGGCAGCACATCCGTGACGACTACGTTGGCTGCCGGGCTAGGCCCATTGTTGGTCACCAGGATGGTGTAGGTCAACTGCGCGCTCGGCGTAATCGTGCCGGCGAT
>DAOTYZ010000059.1:0-1866 GCA_034434555.1 Candidatus Roseilinea sp. | reverse complement strand
GTGCTGATCTTTGAGCGCTTCCGCGAGGAGCTGCGCGGCGGGCGCACCATGCGCGGCGCGGTCGAGGCCGCCTTCCAGCGCGCCTGGCCGTCCATCCGCGACGCCAACATCAGCACCCTCATCACCTGCGCCATCCTGTTTGTGTTCGGCAACACCTTCGGCGCCAGCGCTGTGCGCGGCTTCGCCATCACCCTCTCGCTGGGCATCTTGGTCAGCTTGTTCTCGGCGATGTTCGTCACGCGCACGATGATGCGCCTGGTCCTGAGCGAGCAGCCTGAGACGATCGAAGCGCGCCGCGCCGTTCTGCTGGGAGTGTGAGCATGTTTAACCTCTTTCGTATTATTGAGAACCGCCGCTATTACTTCATCTTCTCGCTCGTCGTGATCGCCCTCGGCGTCGCTGCGATGGGCTACAACGTGGCAACGCTGCCCACCCGCACGCCCTGGCGGCTGAGCGTGGACTTCCTGCCCGGCAACCGCTTCGAGCTGAAGTTCACCCAGCCGGTGAGCGAGGACCAGATCCGCAGCGCCTTCCAGGCCTTCGGCATCACCAACCCGGCGATCACCCGCCTAGGCGACCCGGCGGAGAACACCTGGCAGGTGCGCACGGTGTTCATCGAGGGCCAGCGCGCCCAGGAGATCCGCGCCGCGCTGAACCGCATCGCTCCGCTGGATGAGAGCAGCACGCAGATTCAATCGGTCAGCCCGACGGTGGCTGCCCAGGTGACGCAGGCGGCATTGATTGCGGTGGTGGTGGCGACGTTTGCCATTCTGCTCTTTATCTGGTGGTCGTTTCGCAGGGCGGAGCACGCCTTCCGCTACAGCATCTGCGCCATCGTCGCCCTGATCCACGACATCGGCATCGCCGCCGGCATCACGGCGATCTTCTCGGCGCTCTTCAACTGGGAGATAGACGCGCTGTTCCTCACTGCGATGCTCACCGTGATGGGCTTCTCGATCCAGGACACGATCGTGGTGTATGACCGCATCCGCGAGAACCTGGCCCGCCGGCGCGGTGAGACCTTCGAGACGATCGTCACCCGCAGCCTGCTGGAGACCCTCAACCGCTCGCTCACCACGTCGCTGATCAACATCATGGTGCTGACGGCGCTCCTGCTCTTCGGCGGGGCAAGCATCAAGCAGTTCGTCGCCGTGCTGCTGGTGGGCATGTTCGCCGGCACGTATTCGTCCATCTTCATCGCTGTGCCGCTGGTGGTGGCTTGGTTCGAGCGCGACCTGCTGGGCTTGCGTCAGCGCGCGCTGAGCGTGGCCGCCGCCGGCAGGTAACGCGCGCCCACCTTCGCCGCGCCCTCGTTCGCGCGCCCGCTCGATCAACCGACCGACATCGCGCGCGCCTGCCGATGTTGCTTGACCGAGGGATCACCCACACGATGGACACCGTTGAAATCATCCGAACCAGCTTCCTCTCCCCGCTCGTGCTGGCCTTTCTCGTCGGGATGGCCGCCACGCTGCTCAAGAGCGAACTCGAATTTCCGCAGCCGGTGTTGAACGCGATCTCGATCTACCTGGTCTTCTCGATCGCGCTCAAGGGCGGCACCGAGCTATCGGCGGTCGGCTTCGGGGCAATCTGGCAGCCGGCGCTGGCGACGCTGGCCCTGGTGCTCTTCGTGCCGTCAGCCTGTTACGTCCTGGCGCGCCGGTTCATCGGCCTCGACATTCCCAACGCCGCGGGCATTGCCGCGCTGTATGGGTCGGTGTCGTCGGTGACCTTTTTGGCGGCGCTCTCGCTGGCCGATAGGCTCGGTGACCCAGCCGAGCCGTTCATGCCGGTGCTGGTCAGCCTGATGGAATGGGGCATCCTGGTCGCGCTCTTCATCGCCCGCTGGCGGATGCGCCGCAGCCAGTC
>DAOTYZ010000058.1:0-4885 GCA_034434555.1 Candidatus Roseilinea sp. | reverse complement strand
GCAGCGATCGCCTGGGATGAGCTACGCGCGTCTGGACGCCTGACCGCGCTCAGCAATTGCGCGCTGGCCGCGCTAGGCAGCGACGGCAGCGACGGTCCGACCGACGCCGCCGGCGCATTCGCCTTTGACGACACGGTACAACGCGCCAACGCCCTATGCCTTGACCCGCACGATTATCTGGCCCGCAACGACAGCTATGCGTTCTTCGATCGCCTCGGCGACCTGATCCGCACCGGCCCAACCGGCACCAACGTGGCCGATGTGATCATCGCGCTGCGCATTTAAGCATTGGTCTCACTCCCGCAGGCTGCGCAGCTTATGGGAGGGTCAGGGATTACACTTCAACGTGTATGACGCTGCCGGTGACAGTGACGTTGGCCGACATCCACGCGGCACAGCATCGCCTACGCGATCAGCTGATCCCCACGCCGGTGTTGCCAGAGCTACGCCTGACGCGGATGCTCGGGGCGCGCACCTACGTGAAGGCGGAATCGCTCCAGCGGGCCGGCTCGTTCAAAATCCGCGGCGCCTACAACAAGATCAGCCAATTGAGCGAAGCGGAGCGCAGCCGAGGCGTCATCACCGCCAGCGCCGGCAACCACGCCCAGGGCGTAGCGCTGGCGGCGCGCATCTTCGGCGCGCCAGCAGTGATCGTCATGCCCGAATTCGCCCCGCTCACCAAGGTTGTGAGCACGCGCGACTTCGGCGCCGAGGTCGTTTTGCACGGCGCGACGTTCGACGACGCAGTCGCCTTCGCTCGCCAACAGCAAGCGGAGCGCGGGTTGGTCTTCGTCCATGCATTTGATGATCCGCTCGTGATCGCCGGCCAGGGCACGATCGGCCTGGAGATCATGGCCGCGCTGCCAGAGTTGAGCACGCTGCTTGTGCCGATTGGAGGCGGCGGGCTGATCAGCGGCATCGCCATCGCGGTGAAAGCGCTGAAGCCCAGCGTGCGCATCATCGGCGTACAGGCGGCAGCTTGTGCGGCTGTGCGCGCCTCGCTGGCCGCTGGTCAGGCGGTTACGGCGCCCTCAGCCAACACCATCGCCGACGGCATCGCTGTCAAGCGCCCCGGAGAACTCACCTTGAGCTACATCCAAGCCTTGGTGGACGACGTGGTTGAAGTCAGCGACGATGAGATCGCGCGCGGCATCGCCCACTGCGCCCAATATGCCCGGTTGGTTGTGGAAGGCGCCGGCGCTGCCGGCGTCGCCGCGCTCCTGGCCGGCAAGGTCGCCGTCCAGCCAGACGACGTGGTCTGCGCCGTGCTGTGCGGCGGCAATATAGATAGCAACCTCCTGGCGCGCGTGATCGAGCAGGTGATGGTTCAGCAGGGGCGGATCATCGTGCTCAAACTGACCGTGCTCGACCGACCGGGCCAGCTCGCGCAGGTGATCAACCACGTCGCCGCGTGTGGGGCCAACATCATTGACGTGATCCATCGTCGAGCGGTGTGGCTTGCGCCGCTCACCCGCACCGGCCTGGAGCTGGTGCTGGAGGTGCGCGACGAAGACCACGGCCAGGAGGTGATCCACCGCCTCGCCGAGGCCGGCTATCATGTTGAGCGCGTGCGACTGGGCGAATGGCCGGACTGAACGGGGTATCATCGCCCAGTCAAGGATGACCATGCTCTCTCCCGATACGTTTAAGCAGGTAATGCGTCGCTGGGGCAGCACCGTGACCATCATCACCACCCGCGCCGACGACGCGATCCACGGCCTGACAGCCACAGCCTTCTCCTCGCTCAGCGCCAACCCGCCGGAGGTGTTTATCAGCGTTTACAAGCAGTCGCGCACCCACGCGCTGATCGCGCGCAGCGGGGTGTTTTGTGTGAACTTCCTCGCCCCGGAGATGGCGCATCTCTCAGATCGCTTTGCCGGCCGTCAACCGAATAACAACGAGGATCGCTTTCAGGGTGTGCGTTATCGCACGGAGGCGACCGGCGCGCCGGTGTTGGATGACGCAATCGCGTACTTGGACTGCACAGTGGCGCGCGCCTTCGATGCCGGCGACCACACGATATTTATCGGCTCGGTACAGGCCGCTGCCGTCCAGCGACCCGATGACGCGCCGCTGCTCTACTTCAACGGGCGCTATCACCTGCTCGGCGGGCCAGTCGTTGACTCGTAGCGAGATGGGGCTTGCCGAGATTGCGCGCGCGTTTGCCCGTGCGCGGGCCGAAGGCCGCCCAGCGCTGATGCCGTACTGGTCGCTGGGCTATCCCGATGTCGAGACCTCGCTGCGCGTGATCCAGGCCATTGCCCGCGCCGGCGCTGACCTGATAGAGCTGGGCGTGCCCTTCAGCGATCCATTGGCTGATGGGCCGGTGATCCAGCGCGCGAACCAGGTCGCCCTGGAGGGCGGCATAACGGTCAGCCGCTGCATCGCGTTGGCGGCGCAGGCGCGCGCCTCCGGGGTCACGCAGCCTTTGCTGGCGATGGGCTACCTCAACCCGGTCATCGCGTATGGCGAAGCCCGCTACGTTGCCGACTGGCAGCGCGCCGGCGCGGACGGGTTGATCGTGCCCGATCTGCCCCCCGAAGAAGACGCTTCGCTCAAGCAAGCGTGCGACGCTCATCAGATGGCGCTGGTTCAGTTCACTGCGCCCACCAGCACCACAGAGCGAATTCGGCTGGCGGTGGGGCACGCCACAGGCTTTATTTACATCGTCTCCGTGGCCGGCGTCACCGGCGCGCGCGATCGCCTGCCCGAAGGGCTGCGCGACTACGTGCTGCGCGTGAAGGCGCAAGCCGGCGATAAGCCGGTCGTGGTCGGCTTTGGCATCAGCAAGCCGGAGCACGTGCGCGAGGTTGGCCAATATGCCGACGGCATGATCGTCGCCAGCGCGCTGATCCGCGCTGCCGGCGCGGCGTCCGACCCAGCGCAGGCGGCCTATGATTTCGTGCGCCGGCTGCGGGACCAAGCCAACGATTGACACTTCCTCTGCGGTGCATGTTTTTGGCATCACCTTCAAGCAGCGCACTCCCCACTTCGGCATGCTGTGCTATATTGCACTAAGGCATGGCTAAGCGTTTGCCCCTGTCGAAAGGGGCACAGCTAGGGGTGGTGGGAGGAAGCGCGTTCGCCATACTCCTGCTCTTGTCTCCGCGCGCCTCGGCGACGCCGGCTCTCTTGCAAATCGCGAATATTCAAGCGAACAGCGCTACGGTTGGCCGCTACGAGAAATTTGAGCTGACCTTCAACATCAGCGGCAGCGTGGCGACCAACCCCTACTTCCCCTACGACCCCAACCCGCCGCCCGGCGTGCCGGCCGGCGTGGGCATCACGGTCGAGGGCCTGTTTAGCCCAGATCACTGGACCACGGTCATCACCCAACCTGGCTTCCTCTACCAGCCCTATGAGCGTCTGTGCATCTCTGGCAACACGCCGGTCACTGCCTGCCCGCCCAACGGTGAGGAGTGGCTTTACCCGAGCGGCGAGCCGGCCTGGAAGGTGCGCTTCGCGCCGCAGCAGACCGGGACGTGGCAGTACCGCCTGCGCGCCACCGATGCCTCCGGCACGGTCGAGAGCGTCACCGGGACGTTCACCGTGACGAACTCGGCCCTGCCCCACAACCGCGGCTTCATCCGCATCAGCCAGGCCGACCCCGGTTACTTTGAGTACTCCGATGGCAGCCCGTTCATCGGCGTCGGGCATGGCGAAGGCGTCGAGCAGTGGCGTTTCACCTACAGCGTGGATGAGGTCTTCGACCGCTTGGAAGCCGGTCGCGTCAACTTCATCCGCTGGTGGATGAGCGGCAGCAGCATCTTCATGGCACCTTGGGCGCCCTGGCATTCCCATCATTTGCCTGGCGAAGGTGGCTACTTCAATCCCACCAGCCTGACTTACACCCACGCCTACAGCGGCCACCTCGTCTCGCTCCGCCTGTGGGATTACCCCGATCCCGGCATGGACAACCGGCGCAACCCGTGCATGTTCCAGGGCTTCACCACCAACGTCTCGGTCAAGCCCAACACGACTTACCATCTCAGCGTCCGGCTGAAGGCGATCGGCGTGACCGGCCCGCGCGACTCGGCTTATCCGTATGGCTTCACCATCCGCACCGGCGGCTGGCTGGGAGAGGAGTGCGCTGACCCGGCGACCACCGTCGGCAACAGCCGACAGCTGATTGGCCACGTCAGCGGCACCACGCCCGGCTGGATCGTGGTCACGGCGACCTTCACCACCGGCCCGAACCAATACTTCCTCGACAATTTCTACTTGATCTTGGAGAACACCACCGGCGGCGACGCTTATGTGGACGAGGTGTCGCTGCGCGAGTGGCGCGCCAGCGCGCCGGCCGGCCCAGAGGTGCTGCGCAAGAATCGCTTCGCCTATCACCTCTACTTCGACCAGCAACCCTCGTGGTTCTGGGACTACCTCTTCCAGCGCGCCGAGCAGGGCGAGGTGACCGTCCGGCCGGTGATCCTGGAGAAGAACGACTGGATCGCCAACCACTTGGACGCAAATGGCCAGCCCGTGGGCGGCTATTACGACCTGGACAACGACCGCTTCTACGCTGCGCCGAACACCGCCGTCCGCCGGCTGCACGAGTACTTTTGGCGCTACCTGATCGCGCGCTGGGGCTACTCGCGCGCCGTGCATTCCTGGGAACTGATCAACGAGGGCGACCCCTACAACGGCAACCACTACGCGATGGCCGACGCTCTCGGGCACTTCATGCGCCGGCACAACCCCAGCCGCCACCTGGTCACCACCTCGGCCTGGCATAGCTTCCCGCAGGCCGAGTTCTGGGCCAACCCGCTCTACGACGGCGTGGACTACGCCGACATCCACGAATACGCCTGCTGCGGTAACCGCTACGGCGGCTGGGTGCGGAACATCGGGGCGCCGCTCGCGCTGGAGCGCGATCCGGCCCATGTGG
>DAOTYZ010000057.1:0-11201 GCA_034434555.1 Candidatus Roseilinea sp. | reverse complement strand
CTTCTGCGTGCCACTGAGGTTTCGTCCATACTTGCGCATCTCTGCACTGCCGCAGAATTGGCACTTCACTCCTGGGTGGCTGACTGGTCTCCTAGCCATGTCCCCTATATTAGATCACTTTTACTGGACCACTCCCTACGCAATACGCACTATGCAACCCGAGTATCCTTATGCCCATTCGGATGATGCCTTCGTTGGACGAGGAGCGCGCCTTCTGGCAGGCCGGCGTTCGTCTGGTGGCCGGCGTGGACGAAGCAGGGCGCGGGGCGTGGGCTGGGCCGGTCGTGGCCGCAGCGGTGATCTTGCCCTGCGATGAGCGGGTGGTCGCCGACTTGGAAGGGGTCACCGATTCCAAGCAACTCACCCCTGCCAGGCGCGAGGCCCTGCGCGCGCGCATTCAGCAGGTGGCGCTGGCGTGGGCGGTGGGCAGCGCGAGCAGCGCCGAAATTGACGCCCTCGGCATCCTGGCCGCGACGCGGCTGGCCATGACGCGGGCTGTGTCCGGCCTGTCGCCTGCGCCGGAGGCGCTGCTCATAGATGCGCTGTCGCTGCCGGCAGTGGCGCTCCCCCAGCGCGCCTTCGCCCGCGCCGACGCGCTCAGCCTTTCAGTCGCCGCGGCCTCGATTTTGGCCAAGACCAGCCGCGATGCGCTGATGTGCGCGCTGGACGCTGAATTAGCAGGATACGGCTTCGCGCGCCACAAAGGGTATGGCACGCGCGCACACCGCCAGGCCCTGCGCCGGCTGGGGGCCTGCCCAATTCACCGCCGGACGTTTAAACCGCTGGCCCAGCTCGCCCTGGAGTTGCCTGAGCCATGCTGACGCCCGTGCAGTGGCTGCTGGGTGGTCTGGCCGCCTTGTTGATCGGCTTCTCCAAGACCGGCCTGCCGAGCGCGGGCATCTTGGCCGTCCTGCTCATGGCGCTGGTGTTCCAGGGCCGCGTCGCGGTTGGGACGACCGTGCTGCTCTTAATCGTCGCCGACTTGTTCGCAGTGGGTTGGTATTGCCGCTACACGCGCTGGGATAAGCTCTGGCAGCTCATGCCCTGGGTGGTTCTGGGGATGTTGGCCGGCGTGATCACCTTGCTGGTCGTGGGTGAGGACGCACGGGGCAAGGATCAACTCAACGCCTGGATCGGCGGGCTAGTGCTGGCAATGCTCGGGATATACCTTGTGCGCTTCAGGCTGAGGGCACAGGTGCGCGCGGCCTCGTTGCCTGGGTTGATCGCCACCGGCAGCGCTGCCGGCTTTGCGACGACGGTCTCCAACGCTGCCGGCCCGATCATGTCCATCTACATGACCAGCCTAGGGTTGCCCAAATATGAGCTGATGGGCACCACAGCTTGGTACTTCCTTCTGTTCAACCTCACCAAGCTGCCGTTGTATCTGCTGGTGACGGCGCTCGCGCCACAGCGCCCGCTGTTTACTGCCGACGGCCTTCTGTTTGACCTGATCGCGCTGCCGGCGGTCTTGGCCGGCGTCTGGCTGGGACGGTGGGCCTTGCCGCGCTTGCCACAGCGCCTCTTCGATGCCTTGGTGCTCGGCCTGTCAGCGGTGGCTGCGCTCGTCCTCATTCTGGGGTAGGACCTCGGCGGAGGGAACGAATGGCGCCAATGGCGGCTGGTCCACCAGTTGGCGCAGCAAGCTGAGAAAGGCGCGCCGCGGGATCGGCCGCGCGCCGAGCGACGCGGTGTGCGCCGTCTCCTGCTGGCAATCAATCAACGGCACGCCCATCTGACGCAGGCGCGCCACCAGGTGCACGAGCGCCACTTTTGAGGCATTGTCCACGCGACTGAACATGCTCTCGCCGAAGAAGACCCGACCGATCAGGAGACCATACAACCCGCCCACCAGTTGGCCACCCTGCCATGCTTCTACTGAGTGGGCATAACCCAGCGCGTGCAGCGCGCAATAAGCCTCTATCATCTCGTCCGTGATCCACGTGCCGGCTTGTCCTCGGCGCGGCGCAGCGCACCCCAGCATCACTTGACGAAAGGCGGTGTTATAACGGATGTGAAAGGCACGCTTATTCAACTGCCGGCGCAACGAGCGGCTGATGTGCAATTCATCCGTGAACAGCACCTGGCGCGGGTCCGGACTCCACCACAGGATAGGCTCACCTTCGGAATACCAGGGAAAGATGCCCTGGCGATAAGCTGTCAACAAGCGCTGTGGGGAGAGGTCGCCGCCGGCGCACAACAGGCCGTTGGGCCTGCGCAGCGCGCGCGCCAGAGGCGGAAAGGGGCTATCAGGCGCTAACCAGGGAATCATCTGAGAAGACTATAATCCTCGCATTAGTCTTAAGCACACTCTTTTGGTAAGTTTAGAGGAGACCTCCCGGATGCCACAACTGATTACACCCAACACCCTGCGCGCTGCTGGCCGCGAACAGCCACTGATACAAGTGATTGACGTTGGCCGCGAGCCTGCGCTCAAGGCAGCGTTGCTCTCCGGCCGGCTGACCAACCTGGCCGCCCCGTTTATTTATCACGACCCGGCCAAGCAACTGGCCCTCGTCCTCATGCCGATGGAGCTGAACCTGAACGACTTGGAACAGCAACGGGTGATCGGCCAGTTAACCCAAGTCGTGATGCGCGGCCTGCCAGAAGACGCGCCACGCGCCTATCTGCTACAGCCGAAGGTCTTCTTTAGCTTGCAATCGTTGATCGAAGCCATCTTGGAAGCTGACGGCGTGACGCCCGAGATGCTGCGCGCGCAGCAAGAGCGCGTGGATCTCTTGCGCGACCTTGTGCGTTTGCTCGGCGACGAGGCGAGCCTTCGCGAACGCGCCAGGGAGAACGACGCCAAGATTGACGCAACGTTCTTTGAAATTCTCTCCGCCAGCCTCGAAGCCAACCTGGCCTCTGGCCGAGAGCAGGCCGCCCAGCAGCTCAGCCGGCTGAATAAGATTTTGCTGGAAGAGACGACATACGGGCGAGCGCTCGCCAAGCGCGCAGCCGCCATCGAGGCCTTCCGCAAGTCGCCGAGCCGCGAAACGCTGTTGGATCAATTGGTTGCGGTTGAGGACGCGGAAACCCGCCAACTGCTGATCACCTGGGGGCGGCAGTTGCTCGACTACGCTTTCTTCCAGCTTTTGACCAGCCGGATCGAAGCTGCCGACGAAGCCGGCAAGCAACAGCTCATCGCCCTGCGCAAAGAGATTCAAGAGACCCGCGACAAGATTGACGCTGCATCGCGCGCTTTCATCGAAAGCAAGGCCAAGTTGATCGAGGAGATCGCCTCCAGCAGCAGCCCGATCGAGAGCGCTCGCAAGCACATTGACGAGCTGGATGATGCGTTCTTCTCCGTGCTTCAGCTCAACATCCAGGATGCCGAGCGCGCCGGCGACAAAGAGGCGCTGGCCGTGCTGGAGCGCGTCGAACAGGTGGTGATGCAAGCCATCGCCGAGCGCCAGCCGCCGGAGGTGCAAATGGTGAACATGCTGCTGGCAGCCAAGTATCCTGAGGAGACTGAGAAGCTGCTCGGCGAATGGAAAGACACCCTGGATGATCGCTTTATCAGCGTGCTGGCCCAGTTCGCCGATCAACTCGCCCAACAGGATCGCACCGATCTCAGCGCCAAGCTCACCAAAGTGATGACACAGGCGCGCAAAATCCTGCCCAAATACGACCCCAGCCGCGAACCCAACCAGCCTTCTCCTAAACCCACGATAGAGATCGCGCGACGCTGAGCAACACGCCAGGGCCTCTCCCCAGAGAGGCGGGTGCATCCACTGATAGGGGTGTGGGCCGCTCTCGCCCCCTTTCACTCCCTCGATCTCACCCCCTTCTCATTCCCCCGCTCGCGGGGGAATGAGAAGGGGGCAGGTTAGCTATAAGCCGCGCCGGCTCCGCCGACCACGTGGCGCTTTGATTCAATCTAGATTCTTCGCTGTCGCCCACAGAATGACACGGCTGCCTGTGCCGCTCCGCAGCGCTTCCTTAAGGAGCAGCATCGTTGCCCCTGTCCGTGAACGCACCCCCGCCTGTGGTCCTCTGTACAATCTCAGTGCTCTATATGAGCGCCGAGTTTGTTATCCGCGGCGGCAAAAAGCTGGCAGGCGAGGTCATCGCCTCCGGCAATAAGAACGCTGCCCTGCCGTTGCTGGCAGCCAGCCTATTGACCGAGGAGCCGCTCGTGTTGCACAACGTGCCGCGCATTCGCGACGTGGAGACCATGCTGCGCCTCATCCAGTCGCTGGGCGTCGCGGCAAGCTGGATCGGGCCGAACAGCGTGCGGCTGTGCGCTGCAAAGGCGGCGGTGCGCCCGCTTGACAAAGCGCTGTGCAGCGAGATCCGAGCCAGCATCCTGCTCGCTGGCCCGATGCTCGGCCGTTTTGGCCAGGTGCACCTGCACCCCCCTGGCGGCGACGTGATCGGCCGCCGCCGCCTGGACACGCACTTCCTGGCATTGCGATCGCTGGGGGCACAGGTGTCAGCCAACGGCCAATTTGACTTGGTGGCCCACGGCCTGAAGGGAACGGACATCCTGCTGGACGAGGCCAGCGTCACCGCCACCGAGAACGCGGTGATGGCGGCTGCCCTGGCCGGCGGCACGACCGTGCTGCGCAACGCAGCCAGCGAACCTCACGTACAAGACCTCTGCCGCTGCTTAATTCAAATGGGCGCGCGCATCGAGAACGTCGGCTCGAACACTCTGATCATTCATGGCCGCGAACGTCTGGGCGGGGCAGAGTTCACCCTGGGGGCAGACAACATCGAGGTGACCAGCTTCATCGTGATCGGCGCGCTGTGCGGCGGCGAGCGTGGGCTGTGGATCCGCGACGCCGGCCCGGAGCATCTGGGCATGACGCGCCTGGTGTTGCGCCGGCTGGGGATCCATTTCGAGGTCCACGGCAGCGACGTCTTCGTGCCGGGCAATCAGCACCTGGTCGTTCAGCCGGAGTTCGACGGCTACATGCCGAAGATAGACGACAACCCCTGGCCGGCCTTCCCCGCCGACGCGATCAGCCTGGCGATCGTCGCAGCCACCCAGGCAGAGGGCAGCGTGCTGTTCCACGAGAAGATGTTCGAGAGCCGGCTGTATTGGGTGGACAAGCTGATCGGCATGGGCGCGCGGATCGTGCTCTGCGACCCGCATCGCTGCGTGGTGCAAGGCCCCAGCCGCCTGCGGGGCGATCGCGTGCAAAGCCCGGACATTCGGGCCGGCGTGGCGCTGGTGATCGCCGCGCTCTGCGCCGAGGGCGAGAGCGTCATCCAGAACGTCGGGCAGATTGACCGCGGCTACGAGCGCTTCGAGGAGAAGCTGCGCGCCCTCGGCGCGGACATCGTGCGTCGTTAGGCGATCGTCGGTCGCACCTTGGCTGCGCGCCATACAGCAGCGCGCAGCAGCATCCCACCGCCGACGAGCCAGGTCATCACCACGGCATTAACCATCATCGCCGGCACCAACGCGGTTGGGTCACCGTTAATCCACGGCAGCGGGGGGTAATAGCCGTATCCACCTAGCCGGCCGGCGGCGATCGGCGCGTAGTCCACGAGATCGCTCAGCACAAACCAAGCCAGCACGAGCGCCGAATCGCGCACGCTGGGTTGCACATATTGCAACAGCAGCAGCCCCATGATCGTCAGCCCGAGGTGAGTGACGAACATCACCGGTCCGCTGAAGAGACTGCTGAGTTCCACGTCGCCGGTGATCGCCCAGTACAGCGCCCAGAACGTCATTGTCCACACGCCGTATTTCACGCAAAAGACCGCCGCGAGCTGGTTGAGCAGGTTGCTGCGCCGGCCCAAGTGCATGAGCAATACCGCCGCGCCAAACAAGAGGGCGGCCAGGGGACAATCGGGGATGAAGGGATACGCCCACAGCGGGGCCTGTACCTCGCCGAAAAAGCGGCCGTACCAGCCGGCTGTGCCGAAGACGAAGGCAAACGCGCAGGCCAGAAAGGCTCCCCAGGCCACTGCTGGACTGCGAATCCCCCAATCACTGAGGGCGCGGATAAAGTTGAGCATCGGCGGCTGAAGTATAAAACTGTATCTTGAATCAAGCTTACTTGGCGGCGTAAGCAGTCAATACAGGTATAGGAGCAAAGATGCTGAATCTGCTGAAGAGGCTGTTTGCCGGCGGACGCAGCGCTCACGATGACGCGCTGATCTACTACGTGAAGGGATACAAGTGCAACGCCATCACCCGCGTGCGCATTGACCCTCATAGCGAGCTGAGCCGGGACGACGATGACACCTTCTTTGTGCGCAAAGTGGTGGTGGATAACCAGTGCTATGGCAAGGTGGAGATCGAGCTGCGCTTCGACGGGAACTATCGGGAGATCAGCCGTCACATCACCGGCGGTGAGTTCACCAGCCGCGAAGAATGGCAGGCCCAACAGAACCGTCGGACGAAGCAACCTTAAAGCCTTTTAGACCTCTTAAGAATGTTAAAAATTATTTTTAAGCCCGGATAAACGCCAATCGCCATTGACAATTGAAAGGCGATCCATAGAATCGCGCCAGATAAACCGACCAGCGAGGGTCGAGCGTGGCGCGTCAATCAGAGCTTACATCATCTGGGTTTACCCCAGCAAGCGCTGCATCGGTGGAGGAAGCTTCCTATACGCTCCCCAGCTATGCGCTGCGAACTGCGCACGCTGAGAAGACTTATCGGATCGCTCTGCTGGTCAATTTGGCCGAGAACGCGCCTCCTGTGCATCGGCGGATTGTCCCGCCAGACATCTGGGCTGAACTGGACTCGGCGAAGACCGCCGAGGCGTACGCCGAGGCTCTGCGCGGGGCCGGTCACCAGGTGTTCATGCGCGAGGGCAACGCCTATTTGGCGCCGTGGCTGGACGAAGTCCGCCCCGATCTGTGTTTCAACACCTGCGAGGGCTTCGGCGGGGAGAGCCGCGAGGCGCAAGTGCCGGCGCTATTGGAGATGATGGGGCTGCGCTATAGCGGCCCTACCCCCCTCGCCGCGGCGATCACCCAAGATAAGCCCACCACCAAGCGCATCTTGCGCTACTACGGGCTGCCCACGCCGCCCTTTCAGGTGTTCCACACACCAGACGACGCCCTAAAGCCGTCGTTGCGCTTCCCCTTGTTCGTCAAGCCGGCCCACGAAGGCACCGGCATGGGCGTGCATGACGAAAGCGTGGTGTTTAACGAACGCCAACTGCGCGACCGCGTCGCATGGACGATAGAGGCCTACCAGCAACCTGTGCTGGTTGAGACATATATCGCTGGGCGCGACCTCACCTGCGGACTGGTCGGTAACGGCAATGATGTGCACTTCTTCCCCATTAACGAGGTGGACTTTAGCGGCTATCCGCCGGAGCTACAGCCGATCTATGGCTTTGTGCAAAAGATCGAACTTGGCTCTCTTTATCGCAATAAGTGCCCTGCGCCGCTGAGCGAGCGGCTGGCCCGCAAGGTGCGACGGCTGACGCATCAGACCTTCAAGGTCACGGGCTGCCGCGACTTCGCGCGGGTGGACTTTCGCCTGGATGAGCAAGGCCGGCTCTTCATCCTGGAGATCAACGCCCTCCCTGGCATTACCCCCACGAGCGACCTGACGCTGATGGCCCAGGCGGAGGGGTGGACGCACGGCGATCTGGTGCGCGCCGTGTTGAACGCAGCGCTCAAGCGATACGGCATGTTCTAGTCACACAACCATGGCCCCGCCTTTGCTCCTACTCTACGGGATAGATGAACGCAGTCAGGATTTCGAGATCGCCTCGACGCTGGCCTTGATAAGCGCCGTGAGCGGGGCGCTGCTCGCTCGCGGCTGGCGGCTGTTGCCGCTCCAAGTGACGCATGACCTGGTGCTGCCGCTGAAACCCTTCTGCCCTGACGAATGGTTGGTCTTTAACCTGTGTGAAGGCGAGCCAAACCAGGCGTTCTACTATGCGCGCGCCCCTCGCATCCTGTCGGAGCTGGGCTATGCGTTCACCGGCTCGGATGCCTGGACGCTGGACGAGACGCAGTTTAAGTGGCGGATGAAAACCCGGCTGGAACAGGAAGGCGTGCCCACCCCGCGCTGGGCCGTGTGCGAGCACGCCGATCAACTCTTCTTCGACACCTTCCCGGCTATCGTCAAGCCGGCTGCTGAGCACTGTTCCTATGGGATCACGCGCGAGTCGGTGGTGTTCAACTTGCGGGAGGCGCGGGCAAGGGCACAACAGATAATCGCTGAATTCGACCAACCCGCGCTGATCGAGGAGTTCTTAGATAGCCCCGAATACAACGTGTCGCTATGGGGCAACGGCGAAGAGATCGCCGTGCTAGGGGTGAGCACCATGACCTACGACGCCTTCGAGGACATCCGCGACCGGTTATGCACCTTCGAGGCCAAATGGGTGCCGGAATCGCCGGCTTATCAGCGCATTCCCGCCATCTGCCCTGCGCCGCTCTGCGCCGAGCTCAAGGCGCAGATCGAGCGCACGGCGATCGCCGCATATCGCGCTACCGGCTGCCGCGACTACGGTCGCATAGACCTGCGCCTGAAGCATGGCCAGCCGATGGTCCTAGATGTCAACGCCAATTGTGACGTCAGCCCCGAAGGCGGATTCGCCAATGCAGCGCGGGCAGCCGGCCTGAGCTATGCGGAGATGCTGGAGCGCATCATCTACATGGCCATGCGTCGCATGCCAACACTGGCAGAGCTGGCCGCTCCGGAGAGGATGAATGCATGATGGACGTTGCACAACCGACGACCGATGTGCTGACCATCCGCAGCGCTGAACAAGCCGACCACTGGGCGGTTGGCGAGCTGATGCAGCGCTGCGATATCTTCGGCCCAGCAGAACAGCGCTGCGTGGATGAGATGTTCTGTGAGACCTGGACCACGCCACGCCCTGATAACTACTGCTGGCTGATCGCCTGCCGCCACGACCAGCCACTCGGCTTCGCTTGCTACGGTCTGGAATCGCTGGCGCAGAACACCTGGGACTTATTTTGGATTTGCGTCGCACCCGAGGCGCGCGGTCAGGGGATCGGCCACGCGCTGTTGACCCAGGCTGAGCACCGCGCCCGACAGGAAGGGGGGCGCTTGATGGTGATCTACACCGCCTCGACGCCCGCTTACGCGCCGGCGCGCCGGCTCTATGAGCGCTGCGGATTCGTCTGCGTCGCCACTGTGCCCGATTACTACGCCGATGGCGATCATCTGCATATCTACTGGAAGCGATTATGACCATGGCCAGGGTGAGAGCGCGTCCGCCTGTGATCATTCTTTATAACGTCTATCAAAGCTGGTCGCCCGAAGATCGCGCCGAGTCGGAGCGCCTGACCCAGTTCATGGCGGAAGGGCTGCGCGCGTTGGGCCATCGCGTCGCCGTGGCCGAGTTCTGGAAGGACGTGCGGCCGGCGCTTCAACCGTTTGACCCAGACGAGTGGATCGTCTTCAACTGGTGTGAGGGCGTGGAGGACGAAATCGGTGGCGATGCGCGCGTGTGCGCCGAGATGGAGGCGATGGGGTTCACCTATACCGGTAACCCGCCGCACGCGCTGCGCCTCTCAGTCCAGAAAGGGCGCGCCAAGCAGGTGTTGCAGCGATGGGGCATCCCCACCGCGCCTGGGCGCGAGTTTCAGCATCCGGACCAGGTGACGGAACAGACCTGGGACGAGGCGAACTTCCCGGCCATCGTCAAGCCGGTGAGCGCCCATTGCTCGGTGGCGGTCACGCGCGAGGCGGTGGTGTGCGATTTGGCGTCGCTGCGCGAGCGGGTGGCCTACGTGATCGAGACGGTGAAAGAGCCGGCTCTGGCCGAGAAGTTCATCGTTGGGCGCGAGATCAACATCGGCATCTGGGGCAACGGTCGCCCTCGCTTGCTGCCGCTGCGCGAGATTGACTTCTCCCAGATCGCTAACCCCCTTCATCACTTGCTCACCTGGGACAGCAAATGGGTGCCGACCAGTCCCGATTGGAACAGCATGCCGGTGATCACCGCGCCAAAGGTTTCCGAGGTGCTGCGCGCGCGCATTGAGCACGTCGCGCTCGCCACCTATCGCGCCTTCGGCTGTCGGGACTACGCGCGCGTGGACCTGCGGATTGACGAGGCCGAGCGGGTTTACGTCGTGGACGTCAATCCCAACCCGGACATTTGCCCCGACGGAGGGTTCGCCGGCGCGTGTTATGCCGCCGGCTATACCTATGCCGAGGCGATCAGCAACATCATCAGCATGGCGCTCGCGCGGCGCAACCGCCGCCGCGCGCTGCGGTCCACCCTAGCCCGCTTGCGCAAAGACAAAGCCCCCACGCCGGCGATCGCGCTGGCAGCGCTCAGCTAGCTCACCATCGCCAGAAAGTTGGCGATGATCTGTTTGCCGCCCTGGGTCAGGATGCTCTCAGGATGAAATTGCACGCCAAAGGTGAGATGCTGGCGATGGCGCAAGCCCATCACCTCGCCCTCGGTGGTGAAGGCGGTCACCTCCAGGCTCGGCGGCAGCGGCTCCGCGACGATGAGAGAGTGATAGCGCGTGGCCTCGAAGGGGTTGGGCAGGCCGCGAAAGAGGTCGCGCCCGTTGTGATGAATGAGCGAGGTCTTGCCGTGCATCAGTCGCGGCGCGCGCACCACCTGGCCGCCGAAGATATAGCCCATGCACTGCTGGCCCAGGCAGACGCCGAGGATGGGCACTTCCCCGCTGAAGGTGCGCAGCACGTCGTTGCTGATGCCGCTGTCTTTCTCCGGCGTGCCCGGCCCCGGCGAGATGACGAACGCGCGCGGCTTGAGCGCGCGCAGGGCCTCTATCGTCACCTGGTCGTTGCGAAAGACCCGCGGGTCAGCCCCCAGCTCCCCCAGATACTGGACCAGGTTATAGGTAAATGAATCGTAGTTGTCAATGACGACGATCATGGCCTAGCCATCCTGAAGCTCACTCTCATCAATGGCGACCATCAGCGCGCGGGCTTTGTTGTGTGTCTCGTGAAACTCGGCCGTCGGGTCGCTATCGGCCACGATGCCCGCACCGGCCTGGATGTAGCACGTGTCGTCGCGCATGACGATGGTGCGGATGCCGATGCAGGTATCCATCTGGCCATTAAAGGAGAAGTAGCCCACGCAACCGCCGTAGATGCCCCGTCGCTCGCCCTCCAGCGCTTCGATGATCTCCATCGCGCGCACCTTCGGTGCGCCGGTCAGCGTGCCGGCCGGGAAGGTGGCGCGCAACACGTCGAAGGCGTCCAACCCGTCGCGCACTTGCCCTTCGACCAGGCTGACGATGTGCATGACGTGCGAATAACGCTCGATCAC
>DAOTYZ010000056.1:0-2234 GCA_034434555.1 Candidatus Roseilinea sp. | reverse complement strand
ACAGCGGCAGGGTGGCGGCAACCTCGCCAACCGTGAGAGGCGGGACGCGCACCAGGGCCGCGTTGGCCGCTTGGACCTGTTCCCAGGCCAGCGGATGGCCGTAGTTGAGCGTGTTGAACAGCAGCCAGCCGCCGGCGACTAGCGCGAAGCCGGCCAGCAGGGCGGCCAGGCGGAGAGGCCAGGCAGTCGGCGGGCGGATGAGCGCGAGCGCAGCGAGCGCGGGGGCGAAGAGGCCGAGGCCCTGGAGCTTGCAGAGGGTGGCGACGCCGACCAGCGCGCCGAGGAGGGCGAAGCCGCGGGAGGAGGGCTGTTTGGCGAGGCGGACCATCCACCAGCAGGCGGCGGTGGCGGCGAGGGTGATGGCGATGTCATTGTTGACGATGCTGCTGATGTGGATGAACTTAGGGTTGAAGGCGACGAGGGCGGCGCAGAGGGTGGGGGCGATGGGCCAGGCGGGCGAGAAGATGAGCCGCGCAGTGGCATAGACCAAGGCGATGGTGAGCGCGCCGAGGAGCGAGGAGAACAGGCGCGCGGCGCGCACGGCCCACACTGCGCCTTGATACGGCCAGTCTTCTGCTGCGGTGTGGATGTGCTGCCCGCGCACGCCCGTGTAACCGCGGTTCAGCGACTGGTCGAACCAGTCGGGGTTCAAGAGCAGCAACTGGTCCAGGTTGCTGCGGTCGAATGGGCTGATGACCAGCGCAACAGCGACGTAATACAACAGCGGCTGCGTCACTTCATGTGAGGGCAGGTCGCGTTTGAGGTCAGGCAGCCGGCGCTCAGCCGCCAGGTAGTGGGCGTAGCGAAAGTGCGAGGCCTCGTCCGGCGCCTCGAAGATCGGCAGGGTGATGTTATAGACGAGCGCCAGGGCGAGGAAGGCGGCCAAGATGAAGCCCAGAGGGGGCACGCTGATCAGGTGGCGCAGGGCGCGGGCGCTCATTCGGTCAGCCAGCGGAACAGGTTGCGGGCGTAGGTGCGGTTGTCGAATTGGTCAATATCCGTGCCTGGGCCTGGGCCGTTATGAAAGGTGTTGCGGTCGCACGTGCCGGCCAGCTTGCCGCCCTGGGCGTTCTGGCGCACCCAGGTGCAGGCCACGACGTCGCCGGGTTTGATCCTGGCCTGCTCCGCCGGCCCCACCGCGCAGCCGGCGCGCTCCAGCGGCGAACACCTGGCCAACACGCGCGTTTGGTCGAGCGCGCCAGCTGAGATCAGGAACTGGCTGCTGCCCTCGGTGGCGAACGCGCGCACCCCTTGCATGATTGGGTGGTCGGTCACCAGGTCGGTGATCTGGGTCGCCGGTTGGAAGTTGTCGGGGAAGACCTCGATCCCGAATTGGTTGAGGAAGCGGTTGTCGCTGGCCCAGTTGTCCGGCCCGTACTGGAAGTCGGCATAGACGAGCACGCGCCCGCCGGCCTCGTAGTATTCAGTGAGGGCGGCTACTTCGTCCGGGCGCAGCAGGCGCCCGTTCGCGCCGAGCACGACCAGCGTATAAGGCGCGAGCTGCGCGCGGCTCAAGGCCGCGTCGGCGGTCAGGATGAACTCGTCCACCTGTAGCCCCAGCTCGCCTTCGAGCACCTCGGCGCGCAGGCGCGAGAAGCTCTCCGGCTTGCTCCCGTCGTCGCGGACGCGCGAGTGTGGGTAACCGCTCTCCGGGATGTGATCGCCGTTGACGAATAGGACACGCCTGGCCGCGCCGGGCGCGGCGAACATCGGCAGGAAGGCGCGCGGGGTGAGCGCCGGCGGCGCGGCCTGGTCAGCGCGCGGCGTAGGGGATGGCGTTGGCTCCGGCGACCCGCAGGCAGCCAGGCCGGCGCAACAGATCAGTAGGATGACGAACTTTTGAGAAGAGGGCAGCATCGGCGGCGATTATATAGAGGCGATCGTTTGGGTGCGTTCACGGCTGCGGGCAGAACCTGGGTGGGCAACGGCCTACCGTCGCCCACCCTCTATAAGGTTCTCCTTCGCCAGCAGCATAGCTTGGTAGAAGGTTGCCTCTATCGGTGAATGCACCCCTTCGCTCCCGCTCGTGGACTATAATCCAAAGCGAGAGCGACCCCACGGCCGCTCAATCCCAGAATTAGAGCATGGAGCGATGCATCTAGGACCACTAGAAGTTATCCTTATTCTGGCCGTGATTATCCTGCTCTTCGGGGTGGGACGAATCGGCAAGATCGGCGGCGAGCTGGGCAAGAGCATCCGCGAGTTCCGCAAGGGGCTGGAGGGCGACGAAGCCA
>DAOTYZ010000055.1:0-2698 GCA_034434555.1 Candidatus Roseilinea sp. | reverse complement strand
TGTCTCGGGCGCGAACGCACAGGGCACTTATCACGCGCTCGACTACAATCCGCTTCGATTCAACACATTCACAACGGAAGATCTATGGCCATCCTCGCAGACAAGAACACCCGCCTGATCGTCCAGGGGATCACGGGGCGGGAAGGTGACTTCCACGCGCGACAGATGCAAGCCTACAGCCCGATCGTTGTGGGCGGCGTGACGCCCGGCAAGGGCGGCATGGTGACCGATTACGGTGTGCCGGTCTTCGACACCGTTGCCCAGGCCGTGCGCGAGGTCGGCGCGAACGCCAGCGTGATCTACGTGCCCGCTCGCTTTGCCCCCGACGCGATCATGGAAGCCGCCGACGCCGGCATTCAACTTATCGTGTGCATCACCGAGGGCGTGCCCGTGTTGGACATGATCCGCGTCTGCGCGTATTTGGACACCAAGAAGGCGCTGCTGCTCGGGCCGAATTGTCCCGGCTTGCTCACGCCCGGCCAGGCCAAGATCGGCATCATCCCCGCCAACATCGCCATGCCCGGCAACGTCGGCGTCGTCTCGCGCAGCGGCACGCTGACCTACGAGGCGGTGAACGCCCTGACCCAAGCGGGCATGGGCCAGAGCACAATCGTCGGCATCGGCGGCGATCCGGTGCGCGGCCTGGGCTTCCTCGAAGTGATCCGCATGTTTAATGACGATCCGCAGACCGAGAAGATCGTGATGATCGGCGAAATCGGCGGCAGCGACGAGGAGATCGCGGCGGCCTGGATCAAAGAGAACGTCAAGAAACCGGTGGTGGGGTTCGTCGCCGGCCGCGCGGCGCCGCCCGGCAAGCGCATGGGACATGCCGGCGCGATCATCGAGGGCAAGACCGGCACAGCGGAGAGCAAGATCGCAGCCATGCGCGCTGCCGGCATTCAGGTGGCCGAGCTGCCGACGGACATACCAGAGTTGCTGCGTCACGGTTAGCGCGCTGTGTCCGACAGGTTCTACGTCGTGTGGCGGGGGCGCGTCCCCGGCGTGTATGCCACCTGGGAAGAGGCGCGCGCGCAGGTCGAGGGCTTCGCCAACGCGCGCTACCGCGCCTTTAAGGACCGCGCGCAGGCCGAGGCGGCCTTCGCGGCCGGCCCAGAGGCTGACCTCGACGCGCTGGCCCTGGACTGGCGACGCCAGCACCTGCCGGCTGAGGTGCTCCAGGGCTACGCCGTGGACGCAGCCTGGAATGCCCAAACCAAGACCATGCACTATCGCGGCGTACAGGTTTCTACTGGCCAGGAGATCTTTCACTGCGGCCCGTTCGAGGACGCCACCAACAATGTCGGCGAGTTCCTCGCTATCGTTCGCGGCCTGGACTGGCTAAAGCAGCGCGGCCTGCGCGCGCCCATCTACACCGACTCGCTCAACGCGATGCACTGGGTCTCCGCAGGGCGATGCAACACAACCTTGACGCCTACAGCGCGCAACGCCGATCTGTTCGCCCAGATCGCCTGGGCCGAACGTTGGCTGCGCGAGAATCCAGACCACGCGCCCGTGCGCAAGTGGCACACTGAGCGATGGGGCGAGAACCCGGCTGACTTTGGCAGAAAATAGGGAATACCGCGATGCTCACGCGCCTGGTCGTCAGAAACTTCAAGCGCTTCCAAGAAGTTGACCTCGAGCTGGGGTCGAACGTGGTGCTGGTGGGGCCAAACAACTCCGGCAAAACAACAGCTCTCCAAGCGTTGGCGCTATGGCACGTCGGCGTGCAGCGCTGGCACGAGCGGCGTCGAGGCAAGCAGGGGCCGGAGAAGCGCCCCGGCGTCACGATCAACCGCAGAGATCTCATCGCAATTCCTGTCCCCAGCGCGAATCTGCTCTGGCGTGACTTGCATGTGCGCGAGATCGAGCGGGCAAACGGAAGCCAGCGCACGCAGAACGTGCGGATTGAAGTCGTCGTGGAGGGAATAGATACCCAACCTTGGACGTGCGGGCTTGAGTTCGATTACGCCAACGAGGAGTCGTTCTATTGTCGCCCACTTCGCCAATCTGATGGCGAACGATTGCCTGTCCCGCAGGAAGCCGCACAAGTGCGCGTGGCGTTTTTGCCGCCGATGTCCGGCTTAGCCGCGGTTGAACCCAAGTGGGAGCCTGGCCGCATTAACGTGCTCATCGGCGAAGGCCAAACAGCCCAAGTGCTGCGCAACCTGTGCTATCGGCTGTGTTATCCGGATTCGGAGCGCGGCCCGTCAGCCCAATGGCAGGAGTTCGTTGAGCGCATTCGACAACTTTTCGGTGTTGCGCTGCTGCCGCCGCAATATCTCGCCGAGCGTGGCGAGATCACCATGTTGTATCGAGAGGGGAGAGGAAGAGAACTCGACCTCGCTTCGTCCGGGCGCGGGCTACAGCAGACGATGCTGCTATTGGCCTATATGTATGCGAATCCTTCCAGCGTGCTACTGCTTGACGAGCCGGACGCTCATCTGGAAGTGCTGCGCCAGCGCCAGACATACCAGCTCATCACTGAGATCGCGCGCGAGCAGAGATGCCAACTGATCATCGCCACGCATTCGGAAGTGGTTCTGAACGAAGCCGCCGGCCAGGACATCGTGATCGCCTTCGTCGGTAAACCACATCGCATTGACGGCCGCAGCCAGCGCGACCAGGTGCGCAAGGCGCTCACCTCCATTGGCTTTGAGCAGTATCAGCTTGCCGAGCAATGCGGCTGGGTGCTCTATCT
>DAOTYZ010000054.1:0-17588 GCA_034434555.1 Candidatus Roseilinea sp. | reverse complement strand
CGAGCTAAAAGCGCTGGAGAAGATGGGCATCACCTTGACGCCGATGGGCGAGAGGTGGGATTGCGTAGTTCGTAGTTCGTATTGCGCATTCCGTAGTGCGTATGACCGATGACCGAGCAGAATCTTTCGCCCCATTTCGTTCGTGATGAACCTGGCGATGGCGTGATCGAGGGATGGTCTCTGGACAACTCAGAGCAAAGGCTGTTCGCGCTGCTGAAAGAGCTGTTTGAGGAACATTGGCAGCATATCGTCTTCGGCACAATGATCCAGGGCAGCGTCTTCGAGTTCAGGGCCGAACGGCCGCCAGCGCGCGTCTCGCTGCACGATGGCTACCTGACGGTTGACTTCGGCACATGGCACTTCCACGTGTGCATCGGCGAGAACTTCGGCACGGCCGCCCGCCCAACCCCGCCAGACTTGCGCGCAGTCCGCAAAACCTCGCGCGCGGAGCTGGTGCGGCGCTTGAATCCTGACGGCACACCCAGCAGTTGGCGACTGCGCCTATTTAATGGTCGGGGCGAGAATCAACTGACCGTCTTCTTGCCCAACCCATTTATCACAGCCGAGATGAAGATCGCGCGCGAACCGGATTGGAGCAAGTTATCCCTTTGGGATCACCTGCGCGCCAAGTACCTGGGATTGCCGCCCGATCCCAAAGATCGGACGGCCAAGACGTCTTTTCACGGCTGAGCATTCGCCAGATAAGCGCTATGGAGATGAACGATCAATCACCAGAGACCGACCGTTTCGGCATCGAGTTGGCCAACACGCCGCTCCGCGATGACCCAGAGCGCCGCGCGCGGCGCGAGGCGATTCGGCAAACGCATCGCCCGAAGGGGCTGGTGATCGTCAACACCGGCAAGGGCAAAGGCAAGACTACAGCCGCTCTGGGCATCTTGCTGCGCGCCTGGGGGCGCAACATGCGCGTCGGCGGCGTGCAGTTCTTCAAGCACGAGCAATCGTCCTACGGCGAGCTAAAAGCGCTGGAGAAGATGGGCATCACCTTGACGCCGATGGGCGATGGGTTCACCTGGACCAGCAAGGACCTGGACGAGACGCGCGCCAAGGCGCTGCACGGCTGGGAAGTGGCCAAGCAGAAGATCGCCAGCGGCGATTACGACGTGTTCTTGCTCGACGAGTTCACTTACGTGATGCACTTCGGCTGGCTGAGCGCTGAGGAGGTTGTGGCCTGGCTGCGCGCGCACAAGCCACCGATGACCCACGTGATCATCACCGGCCGCGACGCGCCAGAGGCGCTGATCGAGTTCGCCGACCTGGTGACCGAGATGCGCGAGGTCAAACACCCCTACCGCGATCAGGGCATCCGCGCCCAGCCGGGGATCGAGTTCTGAGCAATGGCTGACCGGCAACCTCACGCGCGCAGTACGCTTGGCGTGGCTGGCAACGCGTGCACAGAGGTCGCCGGCATCCTGCCCACCCTGTCACCCTGAGCACAGCGAAGGGTCTAAAGCCGCAGTTGGCTGAGCGGGATAGACCAATGCATCACTGAAGATAGCTTTTGGTGAACACGCCCAAGGACGTTGAACCGGCTAGAATTGCCTACAAGCTGATGTTGCGCTTCACCGACATTCCGCCCCAGCTCATTGAAGCGTTCTGCCGTAAACACCAGATTCGACGACTTTCTCTTTTTGGCTCGGCTGCGCGCGGAAACCTCAGGCCGGAAAGCGATGTAGATATCTTAGTGGAGTTTGAAGCTGGCGCAGAAGTTGGGTTCTTAGCGCTTAGTCGCATGCAGCGCGAGCTGGCCGCTATCTTCCAGCGCCCAGTTGACCTGGTGCCGCGTCAAGGCCTAAAGCCCGCCATCCGTGCCCAGGTCCTTGCGGACGAGATAACACTCTATGAGGCCTGAGCGGCTCTACTTAAAGGATATCTTGGACGCTTGTCAAGCTATCGGGCGATTCTTATAGCAGACAGACGAAATCGCTTTTGCACAAAATGAGCTGGTTCAAAGTGCTGTTTTACAGAAGCTTATCGTCATTGGCGAAGCTGCAGCAAGATTGCCTCGAAGCTTTACAGCACGATACCCAGACATAGAGTGGGCAGATATTGTCGCCTTTCGGAACGTCGCTGTCCATGAATACTTCGCTGTGGATTGGAAGATCGTCTGGGTCACGGCCACTAAAGACGTTCCCGTTCTACAAGCGCAGATCATACTTGACCAACTCAAGGAGGATAGTTAGATATGCAAACCAATTCCCGGCTGATCAACAAGGGCCAACCTCACGCGCGCGTGCTGCGCAGCGACGGTAAATACATTAACCTGGTGCTGAAGACCGCGCACCTCTTCGTCTGTCGGGGGTGCTGCTGCGGACATGTGGAGCGCGGCCATGCGCCAGTGCCCGAAGCCCGCTATCACGACGAGTGGGAAAGGCGCCGGCTGCGCCAGCGCGTCCACCTCACGATCGGGGGATGCCTGGGGCCGTGTCCGCTGGCCAACGTCGTGATGCTGAACTTCGCCGGCAGCGCCCTGTGGTTTCAATCCATGAACGCCGAGTGGCAGGTGACGGCGCTCTACGACTACATCGAGGCGATGCTCTCCGCCGACCACCTGCTGCCCGTCCCCGAGCCGCTTCAGCCGTTCGTCTTCAACTTCTACGCTTGGCAGAGCGCGGGCGCGCCGACGGTGCCAGTCCAGGCTGACCACGCGCCGATCGTCGCGCCCATCGTCGTGCTTTCTCACGCCGACACCGATCTGCTGGCTGTAGAACGCGCAAAGACGCTCCTGCCGGTGGATTTCCCAACGGTCTCTGCGCATCCGCTGGAGCCGCTGCGCGACTCGGAAACGTGGCAGCGCTTTAGCCGCGATGTGCTGCGCGATGCGCAGTTGGTCGTGGCTCGCGTGGAAGGCGGGTTGGAGAACGCGCCACAACTGCGCCGGCTGGCCGACCTCTGCCGCGCAGCAGACCGCGCGCTGATCGCCATCTCGGCCATTCAACCGGACCCACAGCTCGACGCGATCTCCACCGACCCGGCAATCGCCAGGGAGATATACACATACTTCCAGGAGGGCGGCCCGGAGAACATCGCCCAGGCGCTGCGCTTCGCCTGCGATCACTACTTTGCTACGGACTATGGCTTTGAGCCGCCGCGGCCACAGCCAAAGTGGGGGCTTTACCATCCCAAGCTGGGTTACGAGATCGACATCCAACGCTGGCGCGCGCACGCCGCGCCAGACCGCCCGACGATTGGGGTCATGTTCTACCGGGCACACTGGTTGAGCAGCAACCTGGACTTCGTTGACGCGCTGGTGCACGCGCTGGAAAGCCAAAACGCGCATGCGCTGCCGTTCTTCGTGAGCAGCCGCAACGACTTAGAGCACATCGTCGAAGCCCTCGACCTTGGGAGGACACAGCCGCTCGATGTGCTGATCACTACCACCAGCTTCACCCTCGCCCCCAGGGTGGTCGAACGCGCGCCCTTCCCCATCCTGCAAGCCATCACCAGCGGCGGGACTCGTGAGCACTGGCAGGCCTCAGGCCGCGGCCTTGGTCCGCTGGACACCGCGATGAACGTCGTGCTGCCGGAGTTCGACGGTCGCGTGATCACGGTGCCGATCAGCTTCAAGCGCGAGCAGCGCTACGCACCCGATCTGGAACGCGCGGCGCGCCTGGCGAGGCTAGCCGTGGGCTACGCGCGCCTGCGCCGCACGCCAAACGCCGAGAAGCGCATCGCGTTCGTGCTCACCAACAGCAGCGCCAAAGCCGGCAAGATCGGCAACGCCGTGGGCCTGGACGGGCCGGCTTCGCTCATTTGCATCCTGCGCGCCATGCAAGCGCGCGGCTATGACATCCGCAAGCTGCCGGACTCCGCGGATGAACTGATGCACGCGCTCATCGCGCGCGGCAGCTACGATAAAGACTTCCTGGCCGACTTCCAAGGCCGCCAACTGCACGGCGTGCCGTTGGCGTGCTATCACGGTTGGCACGCCGAATTGACGGACCTGCAGCGCGATCACATGGACGCGCGCTGGGGTGGACCGCCCGGGCCGGCGTATGTGTGCGAAGGCGCATTGCGGTTTCCTGCGCTTGAGCTGGGCAACGTCTTGGTCGCCCTCCAGCCCCCGCGCGGCTACGGCGACGACCCAGATGCGATCTACCATGCGCCTGACTTGCCACCAACTTACCAGTACCATGCGTTCTACCGCTGGCTCACCACGCCCCGCGAGGCAGGCGGCTGGGGCGCAGATGCGATCGTCCACATGGGCACGCACGGCACGCTAGAGTGGCTGCCGGGCAAGGGTGTTGGCCCCTCTGCCGATTGCTTTCCCGACGCGCTGATCGGCGATGTGCCCTTCCTCTACCCATACATCATCAGCAATCCCGGCGAAGCGGCCCAGGCCAAGCGGCGCACGCACGCCGTCATGATCGGCCACCTGATGCCGCCCCAAACCACGGCCGAGCTATACGGCGACCTGGCCGAGCTGGCCCAGTTGGTGACCGAGTACTATGCTTGCGAAGCGACCAGCCCGGATAAGCTGCCGCTCCTCCAATCACAGATTTGGTCGCTGATCCGCCGCGCCAAGTTGGACAGCGAGATAGGCGAAATCCTAAAGCGACGCAACGCTAAACACGCCCACGATTGGGATCCGACCCTCACGCCAGAAGGCATACCCGTGCGCATCGTCGAGCTGAGCGGCAAGGAGTTCGCCCACATGCTCGAAGATGTGGACGGCTACCTATGCGAACTCCAGGGGATCCAGATTCACTATGGGCTGCATACGCTGGGCCAAGCGCCGGATGGGGACGTGCTGCTCAACACGCTATACGCCCTCCTGCGCCTGCCGAACGCCGACGTGCCCAGCTTGCGGCAGGCGGTGATACAAGCGATGAGAGACGCGCAAGGAGGGCTTGGCACAAGCCAGGTTGACATAGAGAGAGAAGCGGATGCCCATGCCCTGGCGCTCCTGCGCGCCCTGGCCGCAGCCAATTTTGACGCTGCGCAGGTGACGCGCATCGCGCGCGACCGCTTGCCCGCCGGCCCAGGGTGCGATGCGGCGATTCAAGCGTTGCGCTACGCCTGCCAACAGCTCATCCCGGCGCTGGCACGCACTACCGATGAGATCACCCATCTGTTGGATGCGCTGGAGGGGTGCCCCGTCCCGCCCGGCCCTGCCGGCGCGCCCACGCGCGGCGCAGCGCATATCCTGCCCAGCGGGCGCAACCTTTACACCGTTGACCCGCGCGCCATCCCCAGCCCAACAGCCTGGGAGGTCGGCCAGCAGCTCGCTGAATCGCTCATCGCCCTCTACCGAGAGCGCGAAGGGACATACCCGCAGCGAGTTGGCCTGAGCGTCTGGGGCACGACGGCCATCCGCACGCAAGGCGACGACATCGCCCAAGTGTTGGCGCTGCTCGGCGTCCGACCGGTGTGGCAGCGCGAGAACCGCCGCGTCGTCGGCGTCGAGGTCATCCCGCTGGCCGAACTGGGCCGACCGCGCATTGACGTGTTGCCGCGCATCACCGGATTCTTCCGCGACGCGCTGCCGCACGTGATCGCGCTGATGGACGAGGCAATTCAGCGCGTCATCAGCCTGGACGAGCCGCCAGAGCAGAACTACCCGCGCAAACTCTACTTTGAGCGCATGGCCGCGCTGATCCGAGCAGGCATTGCGCCGGCGGAGGCAGACCGTCGCGCCCGCTATCGCATCTTCGGCTGCAAGCCCACGGCATACGGGGCCGGCATCCTGCCCTTGATCGAGGCCGGCAACTGGCAGGACGCGCGCGACTTCGCCCGCGCCTACGTCGCGTGGGGCGGCTACGCTTACACCCGCGATGCGGAGGGGATCGAGGCGCTGGATGACTTCAGCGCCGCCCTCGCCACGACTGACGTCGCAGCCAAAAACCAGGACAACCGCGAGCACGATTTATTCAACTACGACGATTACCTCCAGTACCACGGCGGCATGGTCGCCGCTATCCGCGCCCTGCGCGGCAAGCCGCCGTTTGCTGCCTTCGGCGACAGCAGCGATCCTTCCAAAGCGCGCGTGCGCACGCTGAAGAGCGAGGCCATGCGTGTCTTCCGCGCCCGCGTGGTGAACCCCAAGTGGCTGCGGTCCATGATGAAGCACGGCTACAAGGGCGGCTTGGAGATGGCCGCGACGGTGGATTATCTGTTCGGCTACGACGCCACAGCGCAGGTGATGGAGGACTGGATGTACGCCGAGGTGGCCGAGCGCTACGCGCTGGATGCCGAGGCGCAAGCCTTCCTCAGGCGCAGCAACCCCTGGGCGCTGCGCGAGATCATCCAGCGCTTACTGGAAGCCATCGCGCGAGATATGTGGCGGGCCGACGATGCCATGCGCCAGCGCCTCTTAGACGCACTGAATGAGCTGAGCGGCGACCTGGAAGATTTTATGGATCGCGCCTGGCTGCACAGCAGAGCGGTGCTAGGCTGAGCAACATCTTCTATCAAGCCCATCGGAGCAATCTCCCCCTATCAGTGCCCTGCCCCACCCTGTGTCGCCCTGAGCGCAGCGAAGGGTCTAAAGTCGCGGTTGGCTGAGGCGCTGGGAATCACCGGCGCCCTACCCCACCCTGTCACCCTGAGCGCAGCAAAGGGTCTAAAGTCGCGGCCGGCTGAGGCGCTTTAGATGCTTCGCTGTCGCTGAGCATGACAGCCCTCTTTCATCGGGTGCGTTTCACCAATAGGGGCAAGACAGCGCGCCTTCTAGGCAGCAACCAAGGATGCTGTGCCTTCAAGTTCCTCGCGTTCTCCGCGTGAGATCGGTCTTGCCTCCAACCGTGAACGCACCCATTGCCCTCGCCCATATAATCCGCCCGAGAGCATCGCCATGCGTACCTTCATCTCCCGCCGCGTTGCATCTGTGCCCCCCTCTGGCATTCGCCGCTTCTTCGACATCGCCGCCACCATGCCCGACGTGATCTCGCTCGGCGTGGGCGAGCCGGACTTCGTCACGCCAGAGCCGATCCTGAACGCCGGCATCGCCTCGCTCCAGCGCGGCGAGACGGCCTACACCAGCAACTCCGGCACGCTCGCATTGCGCCGGGCGCTCAGCGCTCACCTCAGCCGGCGCTATGGCGTCGAATACGACCCAGAGACCGAGCTGCTGATCACCGTCGGGGTGAGCGAAGCGCTATACCTGGCGGTCACGGCGATCCTCGATCCCGGCGACGAGGTGATAGTGCCACAGCCTTGCTTCGTCTCCTACGTCCCGGAGGTGATCTTCGCCGGCGGCGTCGCGGTGACGCTGCCGACCTACGTTCAAGACGGGTTCCAGGTGACCGGCGCGGCGCTCGAAGCGCGCGTCACGCCGAGGACCAAAGCGATTCTGATTGGTTATCCGAATAACCCCACCGGCGCTGTGCTCAGCCGCGAGCGGATGGGCGAAATCGCGCAGGTGGCCGAGAGGCACGACCTGATCGTGATCAGCGACGAGATTTACGACCGGCTGGTGTATGGGGTGGAGCACGTGTGCTTTGCGTCGCTGCCGGGGATGCGCGCGCGCACCATCCTGTTAGGGGGCTTCAGCAAGGACTATGCGATGACCGGCTGGCGGATCGGCTACGTCGCTGCGCCGGCTGAGCTGTTGGCCGCCATGCGCAAGGTGCACCAATACACCATCATGTCCGCGCCCACCACCGGCCAGCACGCAGCGCTGGCTGCGCTGGAGGTGGGCGAAGCGCATGTGCAGCGCATGGTGGCCGAATACGACCGCCGGCGCAGGCTGATCGTTGATGGCTGTAACGCGCTGGGGCTGGATTGTTTCGAGCCGCGCGGCGCGTTCTACGTCTTCCCTTCTGTGGCGCGCACCGGCATGAGCGACGATGACTTCGCCGAGCGCCTATTGATGGAAGAGCAGGTGGCGGTGGTGCCGGGCAACGCCTTCGGCGAGGGCGGCGCCGGCTACGTGCGGATGTGCTATGCACAGTCCTACGAGAAGATCGAGCAAGCCCTGGAGCGTATGCACCGCTTTATGCAGCGCCATGGATAGCCGCGGGGCGCGTTTGCCCACCCAGAATTAGATACGAACACAACCATTGCGCAGCCATGCGCTTGATACAATGTCGCGCGTTGTGAATCTGGTTAACACCATTGCCAACGCGCTTCATGTCGATCGCTTGATTTGTCTTCAAGATGGATAGGCTACTTGTAGATGCCCTGATCCTCCTGATCAGCGCTGCTTTTGCTGTGTTGAGCGTCGTTTGGGGCTGGCAAGGGATAACGATGAAAGAGATCGTCCTGCGCGGTCACCACTACAAAGGGATTGCCGCGCTGATAGTCAGTTCAATGCTCATGTGCCTGGGCACGTCCGGCGGCTGCATCATTGTGTATCAGGTCACTCAGTTCGTCCAGGGGGTCACGCCCTTTCTGTTGCCGCGCTGAGCGGATGCTCGCTGCCCCAAGATCTCGGCCACGATGGATAGGACCACCGGTGAAGCGCTCTTCCTTGGTCTAGGACTGCTGGTATCTATTCTCTCCTTCATCTACGCTTTGCGGGGCGTGATAAAGCGCGAGATCACGGTGCGCACCCAGCGGTATCAGGGTGTTCTGGCTGTGTTCTGGGGAAGCTTATTGATGTGCGTCGCCGCTGTTGTCCTTTTCTCTACCGTGCTGCGTCTCTTCGAATTGGCCCGCATTGCAAGCGTTCCCTGATGGCGCACTCGTTCTCGATTGAAAGAGGGACAGAATTGAAAGTAAAGCAGGCGCGTCTAAGCGCCGCGCGCTATGCGCCCGCAGCCGCCGCGCTTGCCTTGGCGCTCATGGCGCTGCTCTTTTACTTCGTCACTTACCTGGTCTATGCGCGGTCGCTGTTTGCCTTCCCGTTCGACTACGACCAGGGTGAGGGCTTTGAGCTATACGACGCGATCCGCTTGGCCAGGGGGGAGAATATCTACCTCGACAACGCCCAGTATCCCTTCTACGCCTCGAACTATCCGCCTGTCTATCGGCTGATGCTGGCGCCATTGGTGGCGTTGTTTGGCCCGCACATCTGGGTGGGGCGGGCACTGACCTTTGCGACGTCGCTGGTTCTGGGCGGCTTGATCGTCCTGGCCGCGCGACGGCTCTGGGTTGCCGAGGCGCACACGCCGACGATGCTGGGGACGATCCTGCTGCCGGCCTTCGCCGGCCTGGCCTTCTTCGCGGCCAACTACGTGTATCACGTCGGCCCGCTGGCCCGCGCCCACCTGCCGATGGTGATGTTCGCCTTTGCCGGCTTGCTCTGCCTGGATGTCGCGTTGGCGGCGAAGCCGTCGGCGCGCTGGGCTGCCCTAGGCGTCGCGCTGCTGGTGACGGCTGGCTTCACCAAGCTCCAGGCGGTGGACGCGCTGGCTGCCGGCTTTGGCTATCTGCTCCTTCGCCAGCCGCGCTGGTGTTTGCGCGCGCTGTTGATCAGCGCGTGTGTCACAGCAGCGATCGTGCTGGCGCTCAACGTCGCCACCCAGGGCCAGTTCTGGCTGAACGTGGTGCTGGCCAACGTGAACGAGTATGACATCGCCGTGACCTGGCAGACATACGGCCAGTGGTTTCGCCTTCAGGCCGTCCTGATCGTCTGTAGCGCGCTGTATGTCGGCTGGGACGCTGCGCGCGCGTTGCGCGCGCGGTCGCTCCAGCCGATCACGGTCTGGTCTTTGTATTTCGTGACTGGCAGCGCGATGGGCCTGTTGACCGGCAAGTGGGGGGCCGGCCCGACGTATCTGATCGCGGCCATCGCCGCTTCCTGCGTGTGCACCGTTGGGTTGCTGGGGCGGCTGTGGGGGGCGATAGCCCAATCCGTAAGGGCGACGCTGTGGCGGCCAGCCCTCGCGCTGCTGGCGGGCGTCATTTTCCTCGCCCAAAGCGCGCTCAACGTCCATCTGCCGACCAGCGGACGGCTGTTCGGCGCGGTCGCTCGGCTGATCGGCGTGGCCGACGCGCCGTCGTCGTATCCGCCGTATCCCTACTACGACTCCGCCGGCTTCACGCAGCTCGGCCACTTGCTGGATCCCGCCGACGCTGCCGCCGGCTGGGCGATCGTCGAGATCGTCCGCGCTGTGGAGGGGCCGGTGTGGAGCGAAGAGGCGATGTTCACGCTGCTGGCCGGCAAGGACGTGGTGACCAACCCGACGCAACTGCTGAACCTATCGAAGGCCGGCTTGCTCGACACCTCGCAGATGATCGCGCTGATCGAACGGCGCGCCTTCGGCGCGGTGATCTTTCGCGCCCTCTTTTACCCCGACGACGTGAAAGAGGCGATCTTCCGCAACTACTACTGGGCGCACCGCTTCACCATGAATGGCTTTGACTACTGGGTGCTGTTGAAGGCGGAGGGCTGACGTGGAGGCAGAAGCCAAGTTTGAGGTGCGCTTGCCGGTATACGAAGGCCCGCTGGATGTGCTGTTGCGGCTGATCGAGGAGCGACAGCTAGAGATCACGCGGGTGTCATTGGCGATGGTCGCCGATCAGTTCATCGCCTACCTGGCGAACATGCCGCAGCGTGACCCCAGGACAATCGCGCATTTCCTCTCGGTGGCTGCGCGCCTGTTGGTGATTAAAAGCCGGGCGTTGCTGCCACAGCTTGCGCCTGCGTCGGAGGAGGAAGAGGACAGCGACGCCGACGATCTGGTGGCGCAGTTGCGCGCCTATCAGTTTTATAAGCAAGTGGCCGCGATGCTGCGGGCGCGCGAACAGGAGGGGCAGCGCAGTTACGCGGTGTTGCCCCCGCCGTTGCCGCGCCCCCAAAGCCGGCTGCCGCTGGATAACGTCACGCTTGAGGTGCTGGCCGCTGCGATGCAGCGCGTGGTCAACCGTTGGCTGCCGCCGCCAGAGGTTGAGCGCATGGTCGCGCGCCTGACGATCACGGTGCATGACTGCATCGCGCGCATCCGCTCGGCTGTGCAAACGCGCCGGCGTGTCTCCTTCAGCGAGGTTACCTCAGAGATGCGCTCGCGCGTGGAGATCGTCGTGAGCTTGCTGGCTTTGCTGGAGTTGCTGAAGCGGTACGAGGTGCGCTGCTACCAAGAGCGGCTGTTCGGCGAGATTTTTATCGAGCCTCTCCCCGCAGAGGAACGGCCAGCGCTTGGTGAGCAAGAGAATATCTAGCCCGCCGAGCGGCCGTGATGTAATCCTTAGCTTGAACGCCTTTCGGAGGCCAACTTCTCGAAGCTATCGGCAGGGAGGTCGCTCAGCGCAGCCACCACGAGATCAGCATCCAGGTGTGGATGGGTTGAGGTAACGCCGATGCAGCGCATGCCGGCCCGCCGTGCGCCTTCCACGCCGGCGGGCGCGTCTTCTACCACCACGCAGCGCGCCGGCGGAACGCCCAGCCGCTGGGCAGCAATCAGATATACCTGTGGGTCGGGCTTGCCGCGCGTGACGTCTTCGCTGGATGTGATCGCGCCGAAGTAATGCGCGATGCCCAGCGCTCGCACGATCGCATCCACGTTGGCGCGCGGCGCAGCCGAGGCAATGGCTTGTCGCCAGCCCTGATCGCGCAAGCGCGCCAGCCAGTCCAGCACGCCGGACAGCGGCGTGATGCCGCGCGTTTGGACCAGCTCACGATAGAGCGACTCCTTCAAGTCGCCGATGCGCGCCACTTCTGAATCCGGCAAATCTGGGCCTAAAAGATAGCGCAGGATGGTGTCGTTGCGCTGGCCGAAGGTGGCGCGGAAGGCATCGTAGCTCAGGTCAACGCCTTCTCGTGCCAGTGCCTCGCGCCAAGCAGCGTAGTGATATTCAGCTGAATCCACCAGCACGCCGTCCATGTCCCAGAGCACGGCGCGCGGCGAAGCAGGCGCGGTCATTTGCGTTCCCGTATAAGGCTCATGACGATGAGCGCGATGACGCCGACCACGATCGCGCTATCGGCGATGTTGAAGACCGGCCAGTCAAAGCCGATCTCGGGGATTTGCACGTGGATGAAGTCAGTCACGTAACCTTGGCGCAGCCGGTCGAGCAGGTTGCCGAGCGCGCCGCCGAGCTGGAGGCCCAGGGCAACGCGCGATAGGCGGTCGCTAGGCGGCAGGCGCGGCGCGTAATACACGATCACCGCCGAGACGATGATGGCAATGACGATGAAGAAGGCCCCGCCGTTCTGGAAGAGGCTAAAAGCCGCGCCCGTGTTTTGAGTGTGTGTCCAGCTCAGATAGCGCCCGATCACGGGGATGGACGTGTAGAGCGGAATCTGCGCCTCCACGATCCGTTTGGTGATGATGTCGGCGATGAGGATCGCGCCAGCGGTGATGGCCAGGATGCCGTAGCGCTGTAGTAGCCTGCGGGCGATGCTCAAGGCGAGCGCGATCGTGGGCGCTCCAGACTTGGTCACTCCTGCGTCCTTCATTGCGCGTCCTCTCGCTGTCCCGCAAACGCTGATCGCAGCATAGCCAAGGCAAGAATAGCAGCGCCGGCCAGCACGGCCAGATGAGCCAGGCTGAACGCAGGAAGCTGGGCGATCAGCAGATAGTTCGCCGGCGCGCCGTTCCTCAAGCGATCGAAGAGCAGGCTAGCCAACCCGCCCGCCAGCAGCCCAAACGCCCAGCCCCGCAGCCGATCAGGCGGCTTGAGCGTAAAGAGCGCGAGGAGCAGGCACAGCGCCAACCCGGCCAGCTCAACGCCCACGCTCAGGCTGGTGCGCAACAGACTGGCCGCGCCGATCCAAGCCTGCGCGTGCATAGGGGCGACCTGTCGGGCCAACTGATCGGCAACGAAACTGGTTAATGTAGCCAGGACCAAAACGGGGGCCGCGGTGAGCGCCGGTTGAGGCAGGCGCAATCCGGTTGGGGCAGGGCGTGGGGCCTGGCTGCTGTTGGCTGGTTCTGGGAGCGCTGCCAGATCGCCGGTCTGGATCAGGCGCAGCGCCGCGAGCAGGTAGCTGGCGTGCGTGCCCACAAGGTGCGGCTCGCGGGCGAAGAGCCGCATTAGCCGCGGGTCGCGGGCCAAGACCTCTGACCAACCATTCAAGCCTAAGCTGGCGGTCCCTCGGGCCTGCGCCTGGCGCTCCAGTTGGAGCAGTATGCCGGGATCTAAGCAGGCAGCGTCGAATAACATCGGTGAGATCACCTTCAGGGCGCAGAGCTTCGCCAGCGTTTCAGCAGGGATTGGGATCGTGTGTCCCTGCGCCTGGTGATAGGAGATCACCCGCGTCGCGGCCCGCCACTGGTCGCTGGCGCGCTCGATGGCGTAATAGTCGCTGCCCAAGATGTCTGCGAAGAGGCGAGCGCACGTCACAGGCAGCGCAGCCCCAGCAGGGGGTGAATTCAACGCATGGTGCGCAAGCGCCACGCGCGCGGTCAGCCAGCGCGCCAATAGATCGGCGTCAAGTTTATGCGCCAGTTGTGCTTCGTCCGCGCAGATCAGCACGCTGCATCCCTGGCCGTTGAGGAAGTACTGCGACGCCTCCAAGAGCTGGGCCACAGCATGGGCCGGCGCTGCCTCGAGGTGATCAATGACTACGACAAATGTGGCGTCAGACGAGAGAACAACTTGCTGAAGCAAGTCGGGGAAGGACGAGCGGAAGCGGTGTGCGAATGCTGCGGCGGCCAGGGTGGCGGTCTCATCCTTGTTGGCCTCGTGCTGGGCGAGCGCGTCCAGTTCGGACCGCAGCCGGTGGATGGTCGGTGATGGGCCGACCAGCGCGGTCAGACCGTCCAGGGTGCGCAGGATAAGGTGTTGCCAAGGGGCAAAGCCGGCAGACAAGCGGGCGGCGTCAAGCACTGCGCAGTGCACGCGCCGGCCTTGGGGCGTGCGCCGTGCCCCCGTGCACAGCTCGGCCAGCAGCGTCGTCTTGCCGCTGCCCGCTGGTCCAAACAGTCCGATCGCGCGGCACGTCCCGGGTTGGTCCAAAGCGGCCAAGATCGCGCGCAATGCCTCGTATTGCAGAGGTGAGAGCGCAATCGCGGTCGGCTCGGACAGCGTGCCGGGCGTCGCGGCGGGAGTTGGGCGGGTGTGAGTGATAGGCAACGCTTCAGACCTTTTTGATTGTGATCGTCAGGTGCTCGCCGTCGAACGACTCGCTGGCGGTGTGGCCATCGGGCAGAGGCGTCTCGGTCAGCGTCTCGCTGAGCGTCTCGCGTCGGACGTAGTCGGCGTAGGCGCGGATCGCCTGTTGCAGGCGCTCGCTGGCGTTGTAGCTGAGCACGATGCGATCCGAGACGTTCAAGCCGGCTGCTTTGCGCAGGTCATTGACGCGGCGCACCACCTCGCGGGCCAGTCCTTCGGCGATCAGATCGTCGCTGAGCGTGGTGTCCAGGCCGACGACGATGCCATCCTCGCCCGCGACCAGCAACCCCTCACGCGGCACGGCTTGGATGATGACCTCATCGGGCTGGAGCGCAATGCCGTTGACTGCGATCGGCTGGCCGGCGCGCACCGCATGCACGACGGCATCCGGATCGAGCTGGCTTAGCCCTTCGCGCACCTTGGGCAGGTCGGGGCCGAGCTTCTTGCCCAGCTTCTTCAGGTCGGGCAGCACGCGATAAGTGACCATCTCCGATTCGCGCTCCACGAACTCCAGTGCTTTGACGTTGAGTTCGTCGGCGATCACGTCGTATTGAGCGCGGATGGCGCGGCGCGCCTCCTCATCAGCGACGATCATGACCTTGGGCAGCGGCTGGCGCACTTTTACCTTCGACTGGGCGCGCGTGCTGTGGCCCAGCGCCACCACTGTGCGGGCGATGGCGACCTCGCGCAGCAGCGCGCGCTCCTCTTCGCTCAGCGGGCGCGGTTGTGGGTAGGGTTGATGATGGACAGAGAACTCCCGAACGGTCTCCGCCAAGCGCGCGTTGTCCTCCGGATGCTCCAAGCGGAAGTCGGCGTGGCGCAGGTTTTGCCACATCGCCTCGCTGATGAACGGCACGATTGGGGCGAGCAACCGACAGAGCATGGTGAGCACGCCGTAGAGCGTGGCGTAGGCCGACTGCTTATCGGTGGTCATCTGACTGCCCCAGAAGCGCTCGCGCGAGCGGCGCACATACCAGTTGGAGAGGTCATCAATGAACTTCTCGATCGCCAGGGCAGCCGGCCGGGCGTCGAAGGCATCAAGGGCGGCGTTGACGCTATTGGTGGTTTCGGCCAGCCGGGCGAGGATCCATTTATCGAGTAAGTTCGTCGCAGGTGTGGCCTCGGACGTGGGCGTCCAGCCGTCCGCATTGGCATAGGTGACGAAGAAAGCATAGACGTTCCACAAGGGCAGGATAACCTGCCGGCGCACCTCGTTGAGCGCGTTGTAGCCGAACAGCAGGTTGTCATCATAGCGCTGGCGGACGTAGAGCCAACGCATGACGTCGGCGCCGGCGCGGTCGGCGGCTTCGTTGAACTCAATGGCGTTGCCTTTGCTCTTGTGCATTGGCTCGCCTTTCTCGTCCAGCAGCGTGGCGAAGCCCAGGATGGTGCGGGTGGGCATTCGCCCTTCCAGCACCGTGCTCATGGCGATCAGCGAGTAGAACCAGTTGCGAAACTGGCCGGGGAAGCTCTCGGTGATGAAGTCGGCAGGGAACCATCGCTCCCAGTACGCGCGATCGGTCCGGTAGCGCAGGGTGGAGTAGGCGACGATCCCGGCATCCAGCCATGGGTTGCCTACGTCTGGCACGCGCCGCCCAATTTGACCGGTGATCGGATGCCTGATCTTCACCTTATCAATGTAGGGGCGATGCGGCGTATGACCCTCAAACTCCTCCCAGCCCTCGACCGCGCGCGCTTTTAGCTCTTCGTAGCTGCCGATGACCTCGAAGCTGCCATCTGGATATTCCCAGATCGGCAGGGCCAGCCCCCAGTATCGCTTCTTGCTGATCATCCAGTCGTGCATGTTGCGCAGCCAGTCCAGCTCGCGCTCTTTGCCGAAGGATGGGATCCAGTTGATCTGCTCCGAGACCGCCATCATTTGATAGCGCAGCTCGTCCATGCTGATGTACCACTCGTCCACCATGCGATACACCAGCGGGGTGCCACAGCGCCAGCAGTGGGCATAGCGGTGGAGATATTTATCGCGCCGGTAAAGCCGGCCTCTGGCTTTGAGCATGGCTTCCACCAGGTCCGGCACATCGTGGGCTGCCTTGCCCGTCAACTCGCCGAAGCCCTCTAGGAAGTGGCCGTTCTCGTCGAGCGGGGCGACTTTGGGCAGGCCATGTTCCTTGCCCAGGGCGTAGTCCTCCGGGCCGGCGCCGGGCGCGTTGTGCACGATGCCTGTGCCTTCGTCCTCGCCGACGCCGTCCCAGGTGATCACAACGTGCTCAAAGTCCCTGCCGGCGTGCTTGTCCTGCCATTGTTTTCGTGCTTCGATAAAAGCCGGCAGGTCGTCGAACAGCCCCTCGTATGTCCAGCCGGCCATGTGCTGGCCTTCGATCTCACCCAGCACTTCATATTCGCCGCGCAGGATGCCGAGGGTTTTATTGCTCAGAAAGTACGCAGCGACTTCGCCATCCTTATGCACCTGGCGGACAAGCGCATAGGTGAGCTTTGGACCTACGGCGGCCATGATGTTCGCCGGCAGCGTCCAAGGGGTGGTCGTCCAAGCCAGCAGAAAGGCAGCCTGAGCGCGCTCGAACTTCTGCCGCGCCTCCGGGCTGACCCAGCGGACGTGGCTCAAGTCAAACGACTTGAGCTTCATGCGCACTGTGAAGGCCGGATCTTCACGGTCTTTATAGCCTTCGGTGTCAATCTCATGCTGGCTAATGCCGGTGGCGCAGCGCGGACACCAGGGGATGACGTCTTCGCCGCGGTAGATCCAGCCGCGCTCGTGACACTTTTTGAGGAAGCTCCAGATCTGGTAGTTATTCTCGTCGCTGAACGTGAAGTAAGAGCGCCCCAGTTCTGGCAAGCCGAGTTGACCGACAAGCTGCTCAACCGTGCCGCTGATGGTCCGACCGTCACGCGTCAGCGTGATGATCTCTTGTGGGTTGGCGACGATTTTCTCAGCCAGCATGCGCAGCTCGCTTGGGTCGTCCCAGTCCATCCAGTAGCCCAGGCGAATGGATTGTTCGGTCTGCAGCGCAGCGCTGTTGAGCACGCGCTGCTTGCACAAGCGGATGAAGCGCTCCACGCCAAAGGTTTCAATATCGCGCTTGGAGCGGAAGCCCATGTCCTTCTCAACGTTCACCTCGACCCATAGGCCCTGACAGTCGAACCCGTTCTGCCAGCGCTGGTTGTAGCCTTTCATGGCGAAGTATCGCTGCCAGAGGTCCTTATAGGTGCGTCCCCAAGCGTGATGCACGCCCATCGGGTTATTGGCCGTGATTGGGCCGTCAATGAAGGAGAAGCGCTTCTCGGCGTTTGCGCGCAGTTCGCGCAGACGATTGAAGGCTTGGGTGCGTTTCCAGAAGGCGAGTATCGCCCGCTCCTGAGCGGGAAAGTCAATTTGGGTTGCTACGGGCTGAAACATCGTCAAAACTTATTCTGGAATGATAATACAACGCTCAGCGGCCTCGCCAAAACCACACCCCATGTCATGCTGAGCGTCTAAAATCCCACCCGACCAAAAACCCTGCGAAGTCACTCATACCGGGTGCATTCACGGCCAGGGGCAAGGCTAATTCTCACGCGGAGAACGCGGAGAACGCGGAAAGATGATATAGAAAGCACAGCGTCCCTACCGGCGTCTTCTGCGGCCCAGAAGCGGGGCGTCCAGAAATCGCGTT
>DAOTYZ010000053.1:0-3370 GCA_034434555.1 Candidatus Roseilinea sp. | reverse complement strand
CTCCGCCCCTGATGACGAATGTACCCAGCACAATAAGCTATGTGGATGCTCACTTAGCGCTTCCATTTGCACACGGTGGGCCGCAAGGCCCGGACGACACGCTGCTCGATTTCAGCGTCAACACCAACCCCCTTGGCCCCAACCCTGAATTGGCACGGATTTGGCAGACGGCGCCTGTAGATCGCTACCCTGACCCCCACTACACGCGGGCGCGCGAAGCGCTGGCCGGCCTGCACAACTGGGATCCGGACGGGGTCGTGCTGGGCGTCGGGGCCAGCGAGCTGCTGCATCGCATCGCGCGGGCCTTTGTGCGCCCCGGCCAGACGGTCTATGCCCTTGGCGCGCCATTCGGCGAGTTCGCGCACGGCGTAGCCTTGCAAGGCGGGACGTTGCGCGTTCTGCCGCGCCACACCGCGCTCAATATGCACAGCGCTGAGGCGCACGAGGGCACCCTGCTCTACCTTTCCAACCCCCATAACCCCACCGGCCATTGGCTTGAGCCGGCCGAACTCGCCGCCTGGCCTGGGCTGCTGGTCGTGGACGAGGCCTATCTGCCCTTCCTCGAATCGCCGACTGAGCTGGCGATGCGCGACCGGCTGATCCGCGTATGCTCACCAGGCAAAGCACACGGCGTGCTGGGCATGCGCATCGCCTACGCACTGACCACGCCACTGCTCGCCCGCCAGTTGCGAATGCTCCAGCCGGCCTGGGCCATCCCTGGGCCGCTGGCCGCCGTTTTGGCGGCGCTGCCGGCTCATCAAGAATTCGTCGCGCGCACCCTGCCGATCGTCCGCGCCTGGGCGCATGCGCTGGCCGAGGCGCTGGGGGCAACTTGGTCTGGACTGCATTTCTTCACGGTCTCGGTGGATGACGCGGCGCGCGTTGCGCAGGGCCTGCGCGCGCAGGGCATTCGTGTGCGCGATTGCACCTCGTTCGGCTACCCGAACCTGATTCGGATCGCCACGCGCCGGCCGGAGGAGAACGCGCGGTTGATCGCGGCATGGCACAGCATTTGACCTTCGTCCTGGGGGGAGCGCGCAGCGGCAAGAGCAGCTTTGCCCAGCGTCTGGCATTGGCCCGCGCCGGCTTGCGCGTGATCTATCTGGCGACGCTGCGCGAGACGACCGACGTTCAAAATGACCCTGAGATGCAACGCCGGCTGGCCCGCCATCGCGCCGAACGACCGGCCGCCTGGCCCACCCACATCCTCAACGATGACCTAAACGCAGCGCTGCGCGCGATTGCCGACGCCGGCGCGCGCTGCGCCCTGCTGGATTGCCTCTCGCTGTTCGTCAGCGGGGCATGCTTCATGGGCGCGCAGCCGCCGGCTGACCCAGAGTTAGGCGCGGCGCGCGCAGTCGGCGCGCTGCTGGACGCCTATCGCGCCAGCGGTATAGACTGGGTGATCGTCAGCAACGAGGTGGGCATGGGGATCGTGCCGGAGAACGCCTGGGCGCGGGCATACCGCGATGCGCTGGGCCGCGCCAATCAAATCGTGGCCGAGGCAGCGGATGAAGTCGTCTTCGTCGCGGCTGGCCTGCCGCTGCGCTTAAAAGGATGACGCGCTACACACCGATCATGATCATGGGCTGCACCAGCGACGCCGGCAAGTCGTTCATTTGCACGGCGCTGTGCCGGCATTTCGCCAACCGTGGGGTGCGCGTCGCGCCGTTCAAAGCCCAGAACATGAGCAACAACGCCGCCGTCACTCCCGATGGCTTAGAGATAGGCCGCGCCCAGTATGTCCAGGCAATGGCCGCCCGCGTCCCGCCCGAAGCGCGCATGCAACCGGTGCTGCTCAAGCCACAGGGCGATACACAGTCGCAAGTGATCGTGCTGGGTCGCTACGATCCGGCGATCACCGCCACGCCATGGCTGGCGCGCAAGCCGCTGCTGTGGGAGACGGTGCGCGAGAGCTTGCATTCGCTGCTGCGCGATTTTGAGCTGGTGGTGATCGAGGGCGCCGGCAGCCCTGCCGAGGTGAACCTGCGCGCGAGCGATATCGTCAACATGCGCGTAGCGCTCGAGGCGAGAGCCAACGTGTATCTGGTGGCCGATATTGACCGCGGCGGAGCCTTCGCGCATCTATTAGGCACTTGGCTATGCCTCGAGCCTGAGGAGCAGGCGCGCATCAAAGGCTTTATCTTGAACAAGTTCCGCGGCGACCCTAGCCTGCTCGACGAAGGCATCACCTGGTTACAGGCACGCACCGGCATACCCACCCTCGCCATCATTCCTATGATCCCGCACCTCTTGCCGGAGGAGGACAACATCGCTGCCATCACCCCAAGCCAAGACCCCGCTGCCCAAGTGCGGATCGCGCTGATCGCCTATCCGTATGCCAGCAACTTCGACGATCTCGATCCGCTGCGCCATGAAGCAGGGGTTGCGCTTGTGCCAGTGCAGAGGCGCACAGCACTGGCCGAATATGACGCCATCATCTTGCCGGGCAGCAAAAACACCGTGGCCAGCCTGCGTTACTTGCTGCGCAGCGGCCTGGCCGCCGAAATCGTGCGCGCAGCGCAGCAGGGCGTGATGATCTACGGCATCTGCGGCGGCATGCAAATGCTGGGCAACGCGATCCGCGACCCGCACGGCCTCGAAGACGGCGACATCGCCGGCCTGGGGCTGCTGGACGTGACGACCGAACACAAGCCTCAGAAAATCACCCGCCAGCGGCGGGTGCGCTGGCTGGACGGAGGCGAGGTGAGCGGCTATGAGATTCATCATGGGGCTACCTCCGCCGGCCTGCGCGCCCAACCCCACCTTGACGAAGGGCTGGGCTGGCAACAGGGAAACGTGATCGGCGTCTATCTACACGGCATCTTTGCCAACACTGCTTATCGCCAGTGGTGGCTCTCGTCGTTGGGCTGGCGCGGCCACACTCAGGATTGGCCGGCGCGCGTGGAGGCCGAACTTGACCGCGTCGCGCGATTGGTGGCTGGATGGGCCGATGACTTGCTCGTTCGCCAGTGTGATGCGCAAGCTGTTTATGGGAAGTGACGCTCGTAATCCTCAGCTTTACATCCTCTCCAAGAAACGCGCAGGCCAACCAGAAAGAAAGCCGTGGTTCAACGGTTGCGCAAGCTCCCTAAGCGATTTCATACTTTACATCTGATGTGAAAGAGATCACGCGGCAGCAACACGAAAGGTCCGCTATCAGCGGAACATTTCCGCGAGCAGACGCAAGACTCGCGCTCGCCGGTTGAACCGTCTCTGCGTCAGCAGGCGCAGGAACAAGGTGATACAAGCAACTCGCATCGCAGAGACGCGAAGGGCGCAGAGATTTTTACATATCCTCTGCGCTCTCTGCACCTCTCATCTCGATGAGCCAAATCACCCCAAAGTTGAGCACTCCCCTCAACACTGA
>DAOTYZ010000052.1:0-26321 GCA_034434555.1 Candidatus Roseilinea sp. | reverse complement strand
GGTTGCTGCGGGGTGGCTTAAGCAACGGGCCGGCAGATGGCGCTCAGCATGACACGGCGTGGCTGGTGGTGATCACGCAGGGGCACTGACGCCTCACTCACTATGTCACCCTGAGCGAAAGTCGTAGTTGGCTGGAGTGAGTCAGGGTGTTTAGCGGCTACGTGGGGGGCGTAGCACCGCTACGCTCCTGCTATGTGGTCGGGCGGGATTTTAGATGCTTCGCTCGGCATGACACGCCAAACGATCGCCCCTATTCGTGAACGCATCCCTCCCACAGAGTGCATTCACGGCCAGGGGCAAGGCTAATTCTCACGCGGAGAACGCGGAGAACGCGGAAAGATATAGAAAGCACAGCGTCCCTACCGGCGTCTTCTGCGGCCCAGAAGCGGGGCGTCCAGAAATCGCGTTGCCCCTATTGGTGAATGCACCCTGATCGCCCCTCAGCGACTGCTAAGCGTATAATTCCCCTACGACCTCTCTGGCGTTGCCGATTCATCGAAATGCCACCCCGCAATTGCCGGTCAAGGTGAACGTTAACCAAGAGGGAGCAAAGCAGACATGACCCAGCCAAGCGCCCTGAAAGATGACAACGAAGCGATGATTGCCTTCGGCAAAGGCAAGCGCATGCCGCTCGCGCTTTATAAGGTGCGCCATTCGCTGGCTCACATCATGGCGCAGGCAGTCACCGAACTCTTCCCACAAGCCAAGCCCACGATCGGGCCGCCTGTGGAAAACGGCTTTTACTACGACTTCTACGTGCCCACCCCATTCACGCCGCAAGATTTGGAGCGCATCGAGGCGCGCATGCGTGAAATTGTTAATAAACACGTGGATTTTGTCCGCCGCGAGGTGAGCGAAGCCGAAGCGCGTGAACTCTTCAAAGATAACCCCTTTAAGCTAGAACTCATCGCCGGCCTGGTGCAAGGCGCGGCCGATGACATGGGGGAACAAGCGTCATCAGCGACCAATGGCGCTGCGGGCATCCTGACGGTTTATACCCAAGACACCTTCACCGACCTTTGCCGCGGACCACACGTCAACAACACGCGGGAGATCAACCCTGCTGCGTTCAAGCTGTTTCAAAGCAGCGGCGCCTACTGGCGAGGGGATGAGAAGAACCCCATGCTCCAGCGCATTTATGGGCTTGCCTTTCACACCCCTGAGGAGCTTCAGCACTACCTCGACATGCAAGAGGAAGCGCGCAAGCGCGACCATCGCAAGTTGGGCGCCGAGCTGGAGATCTTCATGTTTGATGACGAAATCGGCCCGGGTTTGCCCCTGTGGTTGCCAAACGGCGGCGTGCTGATCGAGCAGTTGGAGGCGCTGGCCAAGAAGATGGAAGAGGAAGCCGGCTACCAGCGCGTGCGTACCCCTCACGTTACGAAAGAAGCCCTCTTCGTGCGAAGCGGACACTTACCCTACTATGCCGAGAGCATGTTCCCGCCCATGACGCTGGAGGACGGCGAGCGCTACTACATCAAGCCGATGAATTGCCCCTTCCATCACAAGATTTACGCCTCCAAGCCGCGCAGCTACCGAGACCTTCCCCTGCGGCTGGCCGAATACGGCACCTGCTATCGCTTTGAACAAAGCGGCGAGCTGTTTGGATTGATGCGCGTGCGTTCAATGCAGATGAACGATGCGCACATTTACTGTACCGAGGAACAATTCGAGACTGAATTTCTCGGCGTGGTTAACCTGTATCTCAGATACTTTGAAATCTTTGGCATCGAGAAGTACGTCATGCGCCTGAGCTTGCACGCCGATGCTGGTCTGGGCAAGAAATACGTGGATAACAAAGCGCTCTGGCTAAAGACCGAGGAAATGGTGCGGCGCGCCATGCAGCAGGTCAACGTGCCCTTCTACGAGGCAGAAGATGAAGCTGCGTTCTATGGCCCGAAGATTGACGTCCAGATTTACAGCGCCATCGGCAGGGAGTTCACACTAGCGACGAATCAGGTGGACTTCGCCGTGCCGCCGCGCTTTAACCTCACGTATGTTGACCGTGATGGACAGGAGAAGACCCCCCTCTGTCTTCACCGTGCCCCGCTGGGTACCCATGAGCGCTTTATCGGCTTCCTCATCGAACACTTCGCCGGCGCCTTTCCGCTATGGCTGGCACCGGTTCAGGCCGTGTTGATCCCGATCGCCGATCGTCACGTGGACTATTGCCAACGCATCGCGCGCCAACTGCGCGCCGAAGGAATGCGCGTCCTGGTGGACGATGGGCCAGAGCGGATGCAGAACAAAATTCGCAAAGCGCAACTCGCGAAAATCCCCTACATGCTCGTCGTCGGGGATAAAGAAGTGCAAGCGGAAGCTGTATCTGTACGCCTGCGCAGTGGCGAAGACCTTAAGACCCAGCCGATCGGTGAGTTCACTGCGCGCGCGAAGGCCCTTATCGCACGCTACGCACTTACACTCTGGGAGTAACGACTGACTTACGCTAGAGTGAAAGATGAGCGTTGGCGTTCTGCGCCGAGTGCACGAGGGGCAGCGACGTCACTGACGAGCGTCGCAGCATCTCCAGCCGATCCAATTCCGCCATCAAGCGCGCTTGGCGGGTTCTAAACGCTTCTGCCTGAATCCCTTCTGCCCAAGTCAGGTCGTAGTAAATGTTCGTCAGCTCCTTTTTAAGGTAGGCGATCGTCTCATCCAGCAGCTGCTTGTTCATGGTCGTTCACACGCGCGTTGGCCGATTGGTGACTTATACTGTACCGACAAGGATAAAGCGTTGTTGATGAGCAGATTAACGTAAGAATAAAGAATCGCTTCGGAGCCGCTTCTCAAAACCTTAAAGAGAGCTTAAACATCGCTCCTTATAAATACATAAACCATGGCTAGTACTCCACGCATACGCTCGGTGCTTGACCAAGACATCGAGGCCATCCGCGACGACATCCTCCGCATGGGTAGCTTCGTCAGAGAACAGGTCACTACGGCTGTTCGCTCGTTGAAATCGCGCGACATCGGACTGGCCCATCAGGTGCTTTCAATCGAGCAACAGATCAACGACATGCGTTACAAGGTAGAGCTGGCCAGCATGCGCAGCATCGCAACGCAGCAGCCAACAGCCAAAGACCTGCGCACCATCATCGCCTCGATGCACATCGCCAGTGAACTCGAGCGTATCGCCGACCACGCCGCCGGCATTGCGTCCATCACCATTCGCATTGGGGATGAGCCATTGGTGAAGCCGCTGATTGACATCCCGCACATGCAAGAGATAGCATGCAAGATGCTGCACGACGCGCTCGACGCATACGTTAAAAAGGACGCTGAGGCAGCCAAACTGGTAGCACAGCGTGACTGGGAAGTGGACGAACTCTACGACCAGATCTTGCGCGAACTGCTCACTTACATGATGCAAGACGCGCGCGTTGTTACCCAATCCACTTACCTCCTCTGGATCGCTCACGATCTAGAGCGCATCGCCGACCGTATCACCAACATCTGCGAGCGCGTGATCTTCATCGCCACAGCCGAGCTAGGGGACTACAAGCCAGAGAAAGAGTAGCGCATGGACTATGGCCAAAGTTCTCATTGTCGAGGATGAGAGCGTTCTGCTGGATCTGCTGACCCGACACTTGGAGAGCGAGGGATATACGGTCGTCACTGCCTCCCGTGGAGACGACGGTCTGGAAGTCGCCAGGCGAGAGACGCCCGATATCTGCGTGCTGGACGTCATGCTGCCCGGTCTCGACGGCCTGTCCTTGTGCCGCATCCTGCGCCGCGAATCGGATGTGCCGATCATCCTGCTGACGGCCCGCGCAGGTGAGGTGGACCGGGTGATCGGCCTGGACAACGGAGCCGATGACTACGTGGTCAAGCCGTTCAGCTTGCCTGAATTGACCGCCCGCATCCGCGCAGCCCTGCGGCGCACCCCCAAGCGCTCGGATAATCAACTCCAAGTTGGGGATATTCGCCTCGACGTCGCGGCGCGCCGGGCCTATCGCGGAGACAAAGAACTTAAGTTGAGCCACAAGGAATTCGAGCTGCTGGCGACGCTCATGCGCAACAAAGGGGCCGTGCTTTCACGCGAATTCTTGATCAGCCAGGTGTGGGGCTACGATTTTGACGGCGACATGCGCACAGTAGATGTCCACGTGCGCTGGCTGCGCGAGAAAATCGAGGAAGACCCTTCCAATCCTCGTCACCTACAGACTGTGCGCGGGGTGGGCTACCGGATTGACTGAGTGAGCAGCCCTGTCACCGTCCGAACAACCTCAAGCGTTGGCCGTTCATGCTGGCTGCTGCCTCAGAGCACAAGTACAACATCGCCGCAGCGATGTCCTCAGCAGCGGTGAACTGGCTGTAGTCCGCGTCCGGCCGCTCGGCGCGCATCTGCGGCGTGAGGATGGCATTGACGACGATGATATTTGCCGTCGCGCCGCTGCCTTTGAACTCATCAGCGAGGGCGAGCGTCAATGCCTCGGCTGCTGCCTTGCAGGCGCCGTACGCAGCGTTTGCATGCGCCGGCTGCTGTGCTTGCGGCGAGGACACTAAGATGAACCGCCCGCGATGCGCCTTGAGCGGCTCGACGAAGGCGCGCATGACGTTCCACGCCGTCTCGAGCAACAGCCCCTTCAACAGCGCCCAATCCGCCTCGGGGAACTGCGCGATCGGTTGTCCGCCGCGGTACCCGCCGACCAAATGGACCACCGCATCTACGCGCCCGAAGCGCTGCTCTACCTCGCGCGCCCATGCCAGGGTTTGCGCCGCATCTAGAAGGTCCACGGCGGCGATGTGATGGCCCTCCGCATCGCCAAGCTGCGCTAAGACAGCCGCTAACCTGGCTTGGTTCGCATCGGCCAGCGCCAATCGCGCGCCGGTTTGTGCAAACGCTTGGGCAACGGTTGGGCCTAAGCCGCCCGCAGCGCCGGCTATCACCACTACTCTAGACGAATCATTCATCATTTCATTGAAGATTATAGGCCTTCCAGCGCGTATTTTGCGCTGGTTGAGGAGCTGTGGTAGAACGTGTGTTATGAGAAAGCTTGCTTATCTGGCCATAGCGTGCACTACGGTCATCACCGCCTGCGGCGCAGAGGCTCCGCAGCCGTCACCGCAGCCTACTGCCGAGCCGCCGCTGGCAGCCACCGCGCCCCCCCGCCCCAACCTACCGAACTGGAAGGAAGAAATGCCCTTGCCCTTCCCCTTCCCAGAAGGTGCTTTTGCGCCAGTTGACGCCTTCGTACAAGCCCAGCAGCTTGGCCGCGGCGTCAACTTCGGCAACATGCTGGAAGCGCCAAAAGAGGGCGAATGGGGATTGGTGGTTCGAGAGGAATACTTCCCGCTCGTGCGCCAGGCCGGTTTTGATACCGTCCGCGTGCCGATCCGATGGTCTGCTCATGCCTTGCGCCAGCCGCCATACACCATCGCGCCGGAGTTCTTTCAACGCATAGATTGGGTCATCGAGAACGCGCTGCAGAACGACCTCAACGTGGTGATCAACATGCACCATTACGAAGAGCTATTCAAAGACTTGGAGGGCGAACGCGAGCGATTCTTGGTGCTTTGGGATCAGATCGCCACGCGCTATAGAAACCTGCCGCCAGAGGTGCTGTTCGAGCCATTGAACGAACCGCACGGCGCGCTGGACAACGAATCCTGGGAGGAGTTGTTCAAGCAAGTGCTGGCCGTCATCCGTCGCACCAACCCGCACCGCAATGTGATCTTTACCGGCGCCGACATGGGGACGCTCAACGGCCTGCTACAAGCCAAGCGGCCAAACGACGATCCACACTTGATCGCCACCTTCCACTACTACCTTCCGTTCGCGTTCACCCACCAGGGCGCGGAATGGGTGGAAGGCAGCAGCGCCTGGCTGGGTACTAGCTGGAGGGGCAACGGCACGCAGCGCGCCAACGTGGACTATGACATGGACCGCGCCGTACGCTGGGGAAAGCAGAATAACATGCCGGTCTGGATGGGTGAGTTCGGCGCTTATAGCAAAGCCGACCTCGATTCGCGTGTGGCCTGGACCAACTACGTCGCGCGCGCTGCCGAAGCGCGCGGCCTCACATGGGCCTACTGGGAGTTCGGCAGCGGCTTCGGCGTATACGACCCGATCAGCTTGCAGTGGAATGAGCCGATATTAAACGTCCTCATCCAAAAACAGGAAGCGACCGGCAGGTAAAACCAGGGCAGCTCACGCTTCGCGCGAGCTCGTCGTTTCGGAGGATGCGCTGCCGTCCGCATCCGCCAAGGGACGAGTCGAGAGCGGCCTCCTACCGACTCGGTATGGGTAGGCAACTTTGCGCGGCTGTTTGGGCGTCGGTGCGGCAGCAGGGCTGCGCCTGAAGCGCTCAAACAGCCCGCGCTTCGTTTGCTTGGGGGGAGCTTCTGCTGTGGTCTGGGCGCTCGCTGCAGGCCCATCTTGCGCGGCGGCTGGCTCCGCTGCGGGCATCGCAGCCGGCTCCGGCGTAGCGACTGCCTCGGAAAGGACGCTGGCCGGCTCAGCCGGCGCGCGCACGGTGCGCGCCGCAGGATTGGGGGCGACGCGCAGCGGCCACAGCGCGATCCTGCTGACGCTGTAGGCAAACAACGCGATGGCGAATATCCCGATGACCTGCGCGAGCAACTGATCGGTGGGTAGCTCGGCGCGCGACAAAAGGCCGACGACGCCGTAGCTGCCGTTTGCAAAGACGCCCGTGCAGACCAGGCCAATGGCAGATGGGGCGAGCACCGACGTGGCGATGGCGGCTTCGTCGTTCCAGCCCCACCGCTCATGAACCACGTAGTAGCCTATCGTGGCCAGCAGGCCGCAGACCACGCCCAGGCCGATGACCACCGGCAAAGGCAGCAGCGCGCCCGCGCTGGAGGTGACGAAGACGCTCGCCAGCGCCGCCCGCCCGGCGCTCAGCACATCGGCGTGTCGCGTGGTGAACGTGGTGTATAGGCCCGCCGTCAGGATCGCAGCGCTCACTGCCACCGCGCCGCTGACAAATTGGCCGCTGCTGAGCGCAGGCGTGTCATGGCCGCCGAGCGCGGCCGCACCGGCCATCGAGAGCAACACGCCGGCCACCGCGCGAACCGGAAACTGGGTCGTCGGCAACCTGGGCGTGTCTGGCGTCAGCTCGCGCGGCAATGCAAGGCGCGCCCAGATCAAGCTGGCCATGCCAGTTGCCAAGCCGATCGTGGATAAACGCCCCACATCCACCCAGCCGCGCCCCAGGCCAGCGTTCTCGCCCAGCCTCGCCAGCCAGCCATCTGTCCATCCCCAGCACGCGACCACCGGCAAGACCAGCCCGCACACGAGGAGCGCGAAGAGCGCAACCACCGCCAAGCGCACATGGGATGGCACAGCACCAGCTGCCAGCAGCGCGCCGGCGGCGACGAGCGGCCAAAGACGCACCAGCAGGCCGATGCTCTCGGGGTCGGTCGCGTCTTGGAGGAAGAACCCATGCAAGCCGAGGAACACCCACCGCCCTCCGTCGCTCTCCAAGCTGAGCGCCTGCCAACGGCTGCCCAGGGCGAACGCAAATCCCCACGCCACCAGGGTCAACGTCCCGATGGCCAGCGCGATCAGCGAGGCAGCAGCTAGGCGGTGGTGATGCTGTGACGGCACACCGGCGGCGATGAGTAACCACAGGCCAGCCGGCAGCAACAAGCCCCCTATCGCGTTTGCATCCACGGGCGGTTAAGTATAATTTAACTCAATGGCATCTCCGTCCGCCCAGGACAGCCTGATGCTGGCGCGCGCGGTGATCACGGCGGCCGCCGAGAAGAAAGCTGAAAATATACTCTTGCTCGATCTACGCAACCTCTCCTCAGTGGCTGATTATTTCGTCGTGTGCTCTGGCTCCAGCGAGCGACAACTACGCGCGATCGCCGAGGCAATTGAAGAGCACGTGTACAAAGAATACCGCGTAGATGTGCACCACGTCGAGGGGCTAAACGGCAGCGGGTGGATTTTGCTCGACTATCGCGACGTGGTGGTGCACATCTTCCTGCCGAGCCAACGCAGCTACTACAATCTCGAGGGCCTGTGGGCCAAGGCTCCCGTGCTATTGCGCATGCAGTGAGTCAAAACTCCAGCTTCTTGTAGCGCATCGCCACACTTTCCACGATGCCGATGGCGACCATCAGTGAAATCAGGCTGCTGCGGCCGTAGCTGACAAAGGGCAACGTCACACCGGTCACCGGCATTAAACCTACCTGCATGCCCAGGTTGATGTAGGTCTGCAAAAAGAGCGTCGCTGCGATGCCGGCGCAGATCAGCCGACCGAAGGTATCGCGCGCGATCATGGCGGTGCGCAGCGCGCGCAGAATGACAAACGCCAGCAGGGCAACGAAGAGCATGCTGCCGACGAACCCCAGCTCCTCGCCGATCACGGAGAAGATAAAGTCGGTGTGCCGCACAGGGAAGAATCGCAGTTGCGTCTGCGGCCCTTGTAGATAGCCCTGCCCCCACAGCCCACCGTTGCCCAAAGCGATCAGCGCTTGTTCGCTCTGGTAATTTGCCCCTGGCTCTTCCACCAGCCCCAGCAACAGTTCAATCCGGGCGCGCTGATAGACTTGAAAGGACGGCAGTTGCGTGACCAGGATCACGATCGCAATCCCTGCCAGCAGCATGAATACTACGTGTTTGCGCTCCACCCCACCGACGAAGATCAGCACCAGCCACAAAAAGACGATCGTCAGCGCCGTGCTCAAGTTAGGCTGTAACAAGATGAGCACGACGCAGGGAAGCGTCGCCAAGCCGGAGATAACTATCGTGCGAAAGTAGTCTGAGCGACCTTGTCGGTCGGCGATCAAGCGCGCCAGCACGATGGTGAGCGTGAGCTTCGCCAGCTCACCAGGTTGCACATCGAAGCCTCCCAAATCGAACCAGCGGCGGGCACCCTGACGCTCTACACCGGCCACCAGCACCAATGCCAGCGCAGCGACGATGCCCACATAGAGCGGGATAGCCAGCCCCCGCAGCAGGGTGTAGTCAAAGATGCTGACGAGGAGGAGGATGGTTAATCCAATGACGGCAGTGATTGCCTGGTCGAGCCAGCTTCGCTCTACAGCGGGGTTGCCTTCGTTGCGCGTCGCGCTGTAGATCATCGCCACCCCAAAGGCGGTCAACAGCACGACAGCCGCCAGCAACAGCCAGTCAAAGCGCCGCCATAGGCGCGAATCAAGCATCGGTGGTCAATGCGTCAGCGCGCGTTTGATGCCCCCGCCGAGCGCGCCACACGCCCTCCTCGGCCAACAACAAGCGGGATATCCACCACTAGCTTGCTGCTGTCCCGTTCATGCAAGAGGTTCACGTTGACGTGCTCGTGATCAACACTCACCCGCTGCGAAATCGCAGCGACGATGTCATCTTTGATCAAAGCGAGCATCCCAGGCGGGATCTCGAGGCGGTCGTAGGCGAGCATGGTTTGCAGCCGTTGCTTGGCGACTTGTGCGCTGTTCGACTTGGCAAAGAGCCGGTTTAGAACGTCCATAGAGTAATTATAGAGCGATTTCTAAGTTCAGTCCAGAGCCTCTAAGATTAGTCTATAGCTAACTGACTTTGCCGAACAGTCGCTGCCACCAGCCGAGCGATTGAGGCTCCGCGAGTGGGACTTGCTCGCCGCTCAGACGCCTGGCGATATCGCGATAGGCCAAGGCGGCTGGACCTTTGCCATTACAAACAACCGGCGTGCCGCGATTGGAAGCCGAGAGAATTGCTTCATCCTCCGGCACAATGCCGATGATCTCTGTAGAGAGTACTTCGGTAATATCGTCTACAGAGAGCATCTCCTGCTTCTTAACGCGCATTGGCACAACGCGGTTGATGACCAGATAAATCTGGGTCTTTCCTTGCGACTCGGCCAGGCCGATCACGCGGTCGGCGTCGCGGACGGAAGACACCTCTGGATTGATCACAACGAGCACCACGTCAGCAGGCGCGAGCGCGTTTTGGAATCCTTGTTCAATCCCCGCCGGCGAGTCAATCAAGATGAACTCAAACTCCTTGCGCAGCTCATCACACACTTGGATCATCTGTTGCGGGTTGACAGCAGTTTTGTCGCGGGTCTGCGCAGCCGGCAACAGGAAGAGTTCCGCTGCGCGCTTATCGCGAATCAGCGCTTGGCGCAGCCGACAGCGACCTTCCACATAGTCCACAATGTCATAGACGATGCGATGCTCCAGGCCCATCACCAAGTCCAGATTGCGCAGGCCAATATCGCCATCCACAACGACGACCTTGTGCCCAAGCTGTGCCAAGGCTGTGCCGACATTTGCCGTTAAGGTGGTCTTGCCCACCCCGCCTTTGCCCGAGGTCACCGTGATCACGCGACCCTCAAGAGGTGTTTGTCCGTTCATCGCATGGCCATTTGAGACTAAAGGTGGCATGATGTTCATCGTCGCTCGAATCTGGATTTATGGGTTAGGACGTCCCAGGATGTAAAGATGATCTCTTGATCTTTAAGCAGCGCCATCTGCGCGGTGCGTTTTCTGCGCTGCCCGTGCTCCAAAGAGCGCGGGATATAGACTGCTTCGGCAATACGAACACACGTCGGCGACATTTCCAGGGCACACACCACAGCCTGTGCGTTGCCCAACGCCCCCGCGTGAGCAGCTCCGCTCAGGCGACCCCATACAATAATATCACCGCCGGCGATAACCTGGGCGCCGGGGTTGACGTCGCCCATGATGACGATATGGCCCGGATGACGCAGGACCTGGCCTGAGCGAATGCGCCGGCGCACGAACAAGCCGTCTCCTGCTTCGCCAGGCAGCGACGTGCTGTCTTTCACTACCTCTTGCGGGCGCGCCGGCTGTTCCGGCGCGCGGCGCGCCGCAGAGGCGCTCGTCAGCCGGTCTGCCAGCCCCAGCGAGCGGACGCGCGCGCAGGTCTCTGCATTTTGGGAGATCACCGCCCATAGCTTGATCTCTCGCGCGCGCAGCACGTCAATCGCGTGCCGGAGATCCTCTTCGTTCAATCTTGCGTCTTTCACGTCAAAAGCAACACTGCTCCCACGGAAGAAGTGTGGGGTGGCATCCAGCTTGGCCTCTAGCTCGCGCAGATGGGTGAGCCACGGCGTCTCCGACGCGCCGTTGAACACAATGAGCAGGCCGTGTCGGTACCCCTTGATCGCTATCATGGCTCACCCAGACTGGCGCAGCGCCTCACTCTGAATCGCTTCTGGCCACCGGCGCCAGCTTCTCTTCTGGCACGCCCAGATTGAAATACCTATTGTAGATGCGCTGCGTGATCGGCGCAGCGACGCCAGAGCCTTGCCCCCCGTTCCAGACATATACAGCCATAGCTATTTGCGGGTTCTGAGCCGGCGCGTAGGAGACGAACCAGGCATGTGTGGGCAGATTTTGAATGCCGACATAGCAAATGCCGGTTGTATAGGCCACATCGTCGCAGAACTCAGCAGTGCCTGTCTTGCCGGCATATTCAAAGCCTTCCAAGCGCGAGCGCCAAGCCGTGCCGCCGGGGTCGTTGACCACTTCCCACAATGTCTGCTGAATCAAGCGCAAATAGTAGGGGTCAAGGCGCACCTGACGGATGACCTTCGGTGTAAAGGGCTGAACCACTTCCCCGCGTTCATTAATCACCTCCCGGATGATCTGCGGGTGATAGAGCGTGCCGCCATTGGCGATCACTGCCGTCACGTTCGCCATCTCAAGCGGCGTCGCCAGCACATAGCCTTGACCAATTGAAGCGTTGTAGCTATCGCCCGTAGACCATACCTCGCCGATGTTGCGCAGCTTCCAGTTTTTGGTCGGCGCGATGCCAACGCTGTAATCAATGTTAAGCTCGGTCAATTCGCCGATGCCGAATTCCTGCGCCCATTGGGCCAACTTATCAGGCCCCATCCCGGTGATGTTCTCGCGCTCATCCACGAAACCGCCCACGGTCTTGTAGAAGTAGGTGTCACACGAATTGCGCAACGCCTGACGGATGTTCTGCCAGCCATGGCCAGTGCGCTTCCAACAATAAAACTTCTGTCCTCTCTCCGGATCGTCTGGGTTGTACTGGTCTGGAAGGACGAAGATGCCCGGATCGTATACCGTCGTGCGCTCGGTTACGGCGCCTTCCTGAAGCAGGGCAGCGGTTGTGACGATTTTGAACGTGGAGCCGGGCGGCACGCGATCCTGTGTGGCATGGTTGAGGAGCGGCTTATGTAGATCCGCGGCCAGGGCTTCGAACGCTTGCTGCGAGATCCCCTTGGCGAATAAGTTGTTGTCGTAGCTGGGGATGGAGACCATCGCCAGAATCTCGCCCGTGTTTGGGTTGAGCGCGACGGCCGCGCCGCGCGGCGCGCCGCGTTCCCTCATCGCCGCGCCGAGCACGTCGCTCACGATCTGCTGTAAGCGTAGATCGATCGTCAGGCGCACGCTATAGCCGTTGACGGGGAGCGTCTCGCTCAGCACTTGCAATTCCTCAAACGAGGCATCCACCAGGATCCTGCGTTTGCCTTTCTGTCCGCGCAAAATCTCCTCGGCTGCCCGTTCGACGCCCGTGATGCCGACTCGGTCGGTGTCGTAATCGTAGATTGCGCGCGAATATCGCGCCGGCTCGCGCTCCACCATCTCGCGGAATATCTTGCCGGTGTAGCCCAGGATATGGGCCAGCAAATCTTTATACGGATACTCGCGCGAGCCAACTGTCTGCACCACGACGCCGCGCATGACGAGCGACTGTTCTTGGATCGCCATCGCCACCTCGCGCGGCACATTGTCGGCGATGATCGTCGGCTGATACGGCGCAAAGCGCGCATCGCGGCTGGTCACCTTCGTATAAATATCCCCGGCCGTCACGCCCGGCTGGTTGATCATCTCGGCCAGCCTGTTATACATAGCCATGCGCTCGATGCGCTGCCGGATGGGGTCGTCGGGGTAGCGCACTTGCTGGATGGGGATGATCGCCACTTGATAAGCCGGCGCATTGCGCACCAACGCTTCGCCGTTGCGGTCGTAGATCAGGCCGCGGATGGCCGGCAGCGGGCGTTCGATTACGCTGCGCTGCCCCACCCGTTCGCTGAAGACCTGCTGTTGATTCACTTGCAGGTCATATAGGCGCACGCCGAGGATGGCGAAGGTCACTATCACGCCGAGTGATAGAAGCGTCAGGCGCAGCCGGCCGCTGGCCTCGTCCGGCGGCGGGGCCTGGCTGGTGCGGCGGCGAACGGGTAAGTCGTCCAGATGCATGCCTAGGCCTTTTATCGTTCGGGCAAGAAGCGCTCCTGCTCGCGCAAGCGGGCCTGTAATCTGCTCAGCACCGCATGGGCCGGCAGGGCAAGCAGTAGGTTGATCAGCGTGCTCGGGAGCGCCACGTTCGTCAGGCTATCCACAGCTCCTATATTTCTCCCCGCCACCGTCAGCACAACGATCGCAACAATGTAATAAGCGGCCGAGACGACCAGCACCCAGTTCAGCGTGCGCACCAGGGCCAGGCCTGCTGGCGTGCGATCCAGCAGCATTGCCAGCAAATTGCCGACCGCGATCCCCGCCGTGTGCACGCCAAACGGTGCTCCCGACTGAAAATCGAGCAGCAACCCCCCACCCAACGCCCACAGCAACCCTTCGTTGCCACGGATGGCCACCCATGTGGCCGAGGTCAGCAACACCAGGTTAGGACGGACGCTCGACCCGAGTAGCGCGACGAGCAGGCTGCTCTCCGCAACGGCCAGCAACAAAATAACTACGCCGGCGATGATGTGTCGGCGCATTGTGCGCTGATCTTAACGCGAACGCAGCACCGCCCGCGAACCAACGACCAACTGCGCCCCATACCGCCGGATGACGAACTGCGCGACGATGGCCAGCCACAGATTGGACGCGCTGATACATAACAAAGTGCTCACCAGGGCGCAGGCGAGATGAACAAATTGCCCGGCAGGGTGGCGACCGGAGAGGGGCCAGCCCAACCATCGCCATTCGGCCAAGATGAGCGCTAAGCCGGCCAGCGCACCCCAGTACACATCGCCCAGCAAGAGGAGAAACGGCGCGCGATAGAAGGCCCAGTGAACTTCAGCGTAGACAGCGTTGCGCCAGACCAAGCCCGAGGGCGCTGGGGCCTGTCCATCATCCGGTGCGTGCTCGGTCGCCGAGCGCCCTGCTAACCATGCCACGGCCAGCACAAAGCCCGCTGCCAGACCTGCTGTCGTCGCCTGCCACAACCAATCGCGCAACGCGAAACCCAGCACAAGCCCGGTGTCCATCACCCCAATTCGACCCAGGCCCATCAGATCGGCGCTCAGCACGCCGTTGAACAGCGCCAGCGATGGCCATCCAACGTAGTACAAAAGCAGCGCCAGCTCGGCAGCCCAACGTCCCAGACCAGCATGGCCAAGCGCCGGCAGACGAACGGCCAGCGCGCGCGCCACCAGGCCCGCACTCAACGAGCCGCCAATCCACAGCAGCAGGGGCGCAGCGGACGAAAGGTTCATTCAGTGGGCTGGGCGAGCGCAGGAAGGTGTGCGCAGACATCTTCTACAGTCATCTGCAATAGACCGTGCTGCGCACACTTCAGCGAAGCGGCGGCCGTAGCGAAGCGCGCCACTTGCGCGGTCGTCCAGCCGGCCAGTAGCCCGTAGATCGCGGCAGCGGAATACACCGCCCCAGCACCTTGGGTGTCCACGACCTCAACCGATGGCGCGGGCACAGCAACCAGCCCATCGTCATCGGCGGCCAACGAGCCATGCTTGCCGCGCGTGACGAAGGCGACGCGCGCGCCCAGGTCACGCAGCGCGGCGATCAGCGCGTAGGGGTCTTCCTGACCAACGTGCACATCGGACATCGGGGATTGCGCGTATGTCGAGCTGGCGATCAGATCACGATACATCTCAGGCCGGCGGGTCGAGTACTCCACGTTGATGAAGATCGGCACACCGTAGGCGCGGGCAAAGTCCACCGCGCGCTTGACCGGCGGGCCGACATACCAATCCACATATAGCATTGCCGCGCCACGGATCGGCGTCAGGTCTGCATCGGCCAAGCTGCCCCACACTTGTGGGGCATCTTCAACGAAGAAGGTGCGCGTGCCGGCGCGGTCGGAGATGTCCACCTCGTGGGGCGTGCGCAGGTCATGTCGCAGTGCGATATGGGTGTGCACCCCGCGCTCGTTCAGCGCGCGCAGCGTCCGATGTCCTAGCTCATCGGCCCCCAGCGCGTTGCTGATCAGATGTGCCTCGACGCCCCAGCCGGCCAGCATTTGGGCCACCATCGCGCAGTCGGCGCCGATGAAGGTATGCTTAGCGCGAACGTAGGCGCCGGTGTTGGCAGCCGGATAACGCTCTACGAAGAACACCTCGCCGGGGTTGACGTAGCCAAAACAAACCACGCGGGACATCAAAGGCAAACAGAAAGGGCGCACCGGGTGCGCCCTCTCAAATGGCCTCCACAGGGCTCGAACCTGTGACCTCACGGATGTGAACCGTGCGCTCTGACCAACTGAGCTAGGAGGCCACTTGGACCTCTATTATACCGCGAGAGCGCCCAGAGTGTTGGGCGGGGCGCATTCACCAATAGGGGCAACACGCGAGTCAGGTGCACCGCCTTCTAGGCAACTGGCAAGGATGCTGCGCTTTCTATTTCTCTGTGTTCTCCGCGTCTCCGCGTGAGATCAGCCTTACCCCCAACTGTGAACGCACCCCACGCGAGGGGAGTGCTCAACTTTGGGATGACTTGGCTCACTGATATTTAAACCGCAGGGGCGCAGAGAGCGCAGAGGATATGTAAGAATACGTGAGTTCGGATTAAGTGGCTGCATCCGTGATTTGGAGCGAGTATGCTCGGCGCGAGCGCACGAGGGTCACCAGGATCCCGCTCCCTGTCACTCTGAGCGATGCGCTGCGGGGTTGTTGAGGCGGGGCGTTTGGTGACTTCGCCGGGGGCGTAGCACCGCTACAACCGCGGGGGGCGTAGCACTGCTACGCCCCCTACAGCGTGACGGACTGGTATGACGGGCGAGCGATCTATACCCGAGGTAGGCGAGGATGCTCAATTTATGTTTGCACCGATGAAGATCGCAGCCAGCACCTCAAGCAGCGGCGGGCCGAGGATCAGCAGCCCGACGACCACTGCGCACGCCGCACTGAGGAAGACCGCGCCGGCTGCGCAATCCTTGGCCACCTTGGCTAGCGGGCTAAAGTCAGGTGAGACATGATCCACGATCGCCTCCAGGGCCGTGTTAAACAGCTCGGCCTGAAAGACCAGCCCAATTGTCACGGCCAAGGCTGCCCAGCGCTCCATCGGCAGGCGCAGCCATAGGCCGACAATGACGACAGCCGCGGTGATCCCAAGATGCACCTTGAGGTTGCGTTGGGTGCGGAATGCATAGACGATCCCGCTAAAGGCAAAGCGAAACGAGGCAAACAGGCTGGGCGCTCTCATCACTCCACGCGACAGATCAACCCTTTCAGGTACTCAGACTCCGGGAAGGTCAATAGAACGGGGTGATCGCCGGCCTGCGTCAGGCGCTCGATAACCCGCGCTTCGCGCCCAGCGTCTAGCGCTGCGCTGAAGACGATCTTCTGGAAGAGCAAAGCATCCACCACCCCACTGCACGAGAATGTGGCCAGTATCCCACCTGGATTGATGAGGCCCAAGGCCACGCGATTGAGGTCTTTGTAGGCGCGGGCAGCCCGGTTGACCTGATCGGGGTGATGGGCGAACTTGGGCGGATCGAGGATGACGACGTCGAAGCGCGCGCCCTGCTGGTATAGCGCGCGCAGCATCGCGAACACATCGGCCTCAGCGCATGTGTAGCGGTCGCGCAGCTCGGCTGCGGCGTTGAGCGCGAAGTTCTGCTCGGCCAGCCTGAGCGCCTCGGCGCTGGAATCTACGTTCAGGACGCGCGATGCCCCGCTGCGCAGCGCATGGATGCCAAAGCCGCCAGTATATGAGAAGGCGTTGAGCACGCTCGCCCCTTGGCAATAGGCCGCAACCCGGATGCGATTCTCGCGCTGGTCTAGATAAAAGCCGGTCTTTTGCCCACCGGCCGGCCTAACCAGGAAGCGCGCCCCATACTCTTCGATCTCCACCAGCGCCTGCGGAGCCGGCCCATTTAACGCCTCATGAACAGCGCGCGGCACCGTCCCGCCAAACTCATGGCGCAGGCGCTCCTCGTCCATCCGGCAGATGACTTGAACGGGGGATAGGGCCTGGACCAGGGCTGCTTTAAGGACCGGCAAGGCCCGCCAGGCCAGAAGCGAAGAGAGTTCGAGCGTCAGGTAGCCGGCGTAATCATCGGCGATCAGCCCTGGCAGGCCATCGCTTTCGCCGAAGACCCAGCGGATCGCGTTGGTGCGCCGCAAGGCCGGGTCGCGCTGCCGGCGCGCAACCGCGGCCTGCACCCGCCGTTGCCAGAAGGATTCGTCAATCGCTTCTTCGGCCTGCCAGGTGAGCAAGCGAACTGCGATTTGCGCCTGTTGGTTGATGATCCCGCGCGCCAGCCATTCGCCCTTGTTGTCCACCACGTCCACAACATCACCATCGCGCGGCCGGCCATCAATCTGCTTGATCGCGCTGGCGAACAAACGCGGATGGCGCTGACGAACTGACCGGTCGCGGCCGGATTTAAGAATGACCGCTGCCGTCGGCTGCATCGCATCTGGACGGGCGAGGGCGGTTCAGACCACGAAGAACGACAGGACGACCATCACTGCGACCAGTGCAAGGAAGATCAGCGTGGTGAGCTTCAGATCACTGAGCACATCGCCATATTCGCGGCGCAAGTCAGCAGCAGCCGGCGCGACCATCGGCGCTTGTCGCGTGGGCGCAGCCACTTCGCCGTCCGACGTGGTCAACGATTTGGGTTTGGCGACGGGCACTTGGAAAGCTTCTGGCGGCAGGTTAGGGGTTCGTTGGCGACGTGATTTTTTTGACATGACTATCTCCGGGCTACAGCAAACACCTCGCGCTGGAAGAACCAGGCAAACGGCACCCAATGAAAGGCAATGTGACGCAGCGCAGCCATCAGCGCGCTCTCCTGGCGATTTTGGGGGGGAGTGTCCAGCCAAACGCGCACTTCCTTGAAGCCGGCGCGCTGAAGGTGACGGCGCAACCGCAGCATGTCCTGCTCATTCACGTGGACCGCCGTATTGACGGCCACGTTCAATGCGCGCGGATTTCTAGGGTAGTGCTTTCCCTGCCCCATCATGGTGCGGACGGTGCGCACCAGCGGATAGGCATACACGTCGTACCAGCGGTTGGGCGCGGTATGGATGACGATCTTCCCACCCGGCTTGAGCACGCGCCTCGCCTCCTGAAGGGTGACCTCCAGTTCCCACGGCTGTAGGTGCTCTACTACGTCGAACATCAGGACGCGGTCGAATCGGCCATCTACAAAGGGCAAATGACGCGCGTTGGCGCGGGCAATGCCATAGATGCCAGACTCGTTGTGCATGGTGCGTTGCGAGAGCCGCACGGCAGCCTGGGCATAGTCAATGCCAAAGGCGCGCGCGCCAATGCGGGCGACGTGCCGCACAATTTCGCCGCGTCCACAGCCGATATCGAGAACGGTCATGCCCGCTTCTACCGCTGCGAAGGCGAATGCTTGCCGCAGCCGGCGCGAGAGATGCTCGCCCTCAGTCCGCAAAAACTCGTCGTAGCCTTCGCAAGCGGTGAGGAAGTAGGCTTCGTCGTATAGCTCAGACGGGAGCGGCGCCTGGTTGTCCGGAGGTCGCGCGTCACTCATGACTCGGACAGCGCGAAGTATAACAAGCGCTGTCCTTTCCTCTCGGTCTAGGGTGCGTTCACGATTTGGGGCGGGTATGCTTAGCGTGACCAGTGGTCATCGCACGGGATTACCAGCACCCTGCCTCCCCCTGTCAGTCTGAGCGGAGCGAAGAACCTAAACGCGCGCCGGACTGAAGCGCTGCGGGGTTGCCGAGGCAGGGCGTTTGGTGACTTCGCGGCGTCTTTGGTCGGGTGGGATTTTAGTAGGGGCGTAGCAGCGCTACGCCCCTACACGACAATGTGGGGGTGGGCATGGGTGGCTTCTTGGGGCTTTGATCGGGCGGGATTTTAGATGCTTCGCTGCGCTAGCATGACATGGGGTGAGGTGTGGCTTTGGTGATGCCATTGGGCTTCGGTTGGGCGAGCGCTCAGACGCTTCGCTCGACATGGCACGCCAAACGATTCGTGAACGCACCCAACCCAAGTGAACTCTTTTATAATTTCAAGGCTACGTTTCCGGTTGCCTGGGCCTAAGGTGGGCGCCAGGGAGCAAGAGAGGAGCACGCACTATGCCAAAGCGAACCTATCAACCGAAGAAGCGCCGCCGCGTGCGCGTGCACGGCTTTCGGGCGCGCATGGCGACCAAGAGTGGTCGCAAGGTGCTGGCTGCGCGGCGGGCCAAAGGCCGCAGAATGCTGACGGTGAAAGCCAACAACCACGTGAAGAAAGTGAACTGGAACGCGGTGTATTCGCCGGCGCGAAGCAAGCGTGGGACAGCCGGCAGCAAGCGGGCCTCGTGATGAATGCTGGGCACGCTCAAGCGGACGGCGGACTTCGAGCGCGTGCGCCGCGAGGGGACGCGCTGGCGAGGGCATTATTGCACGCTCAGCGTCGCCCGCGCCGCGCAGGCCGATGCGCCAACGCGGGTGGGGTACATCACTTCGCGCGCCCTGGGCAAGGCCGTGAAGCGCAACCGCGCCCGCCGGCTGCTGCGCGAGGCGATGCGCCGGCTGGCCGACCGCTTGCCACCCGGCTGGGATATCGTCTTGATCGCCCAACCATCGCTCGCCGAGCCGAAGATGCGCACGATGCACGTATATGATGAACTGGTATGGCTGCTCGACAAAGCGCGCCTGATTCAGGCGCCGACTACCGAGAGGTAACGCTGGCCGCATATCCTCAAGCGCGCCGGCCTTGGCCAGAGCGCGTTTTGATCGGTCTGATCCGCTTCTACCAGCTCGTCATCTCGCCGGGGCTGCCCCCCTCATGTCGCTTCTACCCTTCGTGCAGCGAGTACACCCTGCAGGCCATTGCCAAGCACGGTGCGCTCAAGGGGCTATGGCTCGGCCTCAAGCGCATCGCGCGCTGCCATCCGTTTCACCCGGGCGGCTACGACCCTGTGCCCTGATGTATGACCATGAAGTTAAACCTTCGCCTTGCGTTGCCGGTCGCCGCCGGCGCGCTGTTGCTCAGCGCCTGTGGCGGAGAAGTCCCCCCAACCTCCTTTCCCGGATTAACCGTTGAGGGGGACGCGGCCTACTTGTCCAGCAACCTGCATGTTTATAAGTTCGATCCGCGCAGCGGGGCGCTGGCCTGGATGTTCCCGCCGTCCACCGAGAATAGTGAAAGCCCACGCGGGCCATTCGCCGGTCCGCCGCTCAAGTTCGGCGATGTGATCATCGTCGGCGAGACGGTCGATCCCGGCGGTCGCCCCCATCACATCCTGTATGCGCTCTCTGCCCAGGATGGCAGCGAGCGCTGGCGCTTCTCCGGCGGCCAGCGCGAGTATGTAGACGGCGTCGCCAGCGATGGCAAGCTGATCTTCGCGCCAAACGGCGATCACACCCTTTACGCCCTTGACCCGAGTCAGCTTGAGAACGGCGAACCAAAAGTGGCTTGGACGTTCACCGCCAAGAATAAGCTCTGGTCGCGCCCGCTGGTCACCAACGGCAGGGTCTATCAGGCATCACTCGATCACAACCTGTACGCATTGGACGCTGCGACCGGCGCGTTGCTCTGGACCTTCACGACCGGCGCATCGCTCGCCGCACAGCCGGCGATTCAGGACGGCACGCTCTTCATCGGTTCCTTTGACCAGCACGTCTATGCCATCAACGCGGATACCGGCGCACAGGTGTGGCGCTCGGAGCGGCTGGCCGGCTGGGTGTGGTGCGATCCGCTGGTCGTGGACGGCAGCGTGCTGGTGGGGGATGTCAAAGGTGGCCTTTACGCCCTGGATGTGCGCAACGGCAACCTGCGCTGGCGTTCGCAGGTAGGCGGCGCGATCCGCGCCCAACCGGTGGTGGTGGGAGAGAGCATCTATATCGTGGCCAGCGACACATATCTTTATCGCCTCGACCGGCGGCCAACGCCCAACCCAGATGGTTACGTGCCGCCGGAGCGCGTGCTGGAGAATGGCCTGGTGCGCCGGCTGTTCTCGACGCCGGCTTACGTTGATGACGCCCTGCTTGTCCCGCTCTTCGATGGCGAGACCAAGTTGACCGCCGTGAATCTCGCCAGCAAGCAAAAGAAATTCGAGTTCCCACTTCGCGCGGCGGGGCGCTAGGGCGGAGGACATGGCGTACACCCCGATCGTCGGCACACTCGGATACGTGCTCTCACCTGACCGCCGCTCCGTGCTGATGATCCACCGAACTGCGCGCCCCGACGACCAGGCCTTTGGCAAGTACAACGGCCTGGGCGGCAAGATGGAGCCGGGTGAGGACGTGGCCGCCTGCATGAAGCGCGAGATTCGCGAAGAGGCCGGCCTGGAGGTGGTCGAGATGCGCTTGCGCGGGACGATCAGCTGGCCGGGCTTTGGCAAGCACGGCGAGGATTGGCTGGGGTTCGTCTTCCTGGTCACCGCCTTCAACGGCCACCCACTCCGTCAGAACAGGGAGGGAACACTGGAATGGGTGCCGCTGACACGGGTGATCAACGATGAGATTCCCATGTGGCCGGGCGATAGGCACTTCCTGCCGCTGGTCTTCAGCGAGGACCCACGCCAATTTCATGGCCTGATGCCCTATCGAGATGGTCAACCGATCGCATGGTCTTACACTCTTCTCTAGCCAGTCATCTGCGCCTTTGGTCAGATTCTCACTCCGAAGTTGAGCAACCCCCCGTATTTGCGCAGGCCAACCCAGCCCATAAAATCATGGGCATCCGATGAAAAAGGTGAATGACAACATCTTCTATCACACGGCCGCAGACGGCTTGAACGTCGGTTGTGTGATAGGGGAGGATGCCATCGTCTGCATTGACCTCCCCTTCGATGCTGAGGAGGCGCGCAATTGGCGCCAGCAGATCAGCGAACTGAGTCGCCTGCCGATCCGCGCTGTGGTCTTCACTGCTTCAGATCGGATGAGTAACGAGGCGGTGGACGCCTTCAATCCGCCCGTGGTCGTGACCCACAGCTCGACGCTTGCCCCGATTGTCGTGCCGGAGGAGCCGGCCTTATCGCTCTTCTACGATGTGTTGCCTGTCAGCCTGCCCACCTCTGGGTTGGAGGGCAAGCCGCGCCTGGCGCTGAACGACGCATTAGGCATCGTCCTTGAAGGAAAGCACACGCTCTTCATAGACATCACCTTTCAAGGTGGTTATTCGCCCGATGCCTGTTTCGTCACCATCCGCGACTCAGGGATTGTGTTCACCGGCGACCACACGGCTGTGGATCAGCCCCCAAACCTGACGATGGGCCAGTTCGAGCGCTGGTTAGAGGTGCTGGCCGAGTTGAAGAAGAACCGTCTGGTGAGCGCAGTGGTGCCTGGGCGCGGGCCGGTGAGCGATCCCGTTAAGGCAGCCGAGGCGACGATGGACTTCATCAAGGTTGCGATGACGCGGGTGAAGGCGCTGCTGCGCGCGCAGCGCCCACAAAGCGAGGTCGGCACGCTGGTTCCTGACCTAATGGCCAAATATGCGCCGCAGGCCGCGCAAAATCCCGATTCATCGGAATACGCCTTGCTGAGCCGGGAGATGCGCGCCGGCCTGGAGCACCTCTATGACATGCTGCGTCAGGGCGCAGCAGGCAAGTGACCATGATCACCGTCGTCGGCAGCCTCAACATGGACCTGATCGTCCGCGTTCCGCGTTTCCCGGAGCCGGGCGAGGCAATTCACGGCGAAGACTTACAGACGGCCTGTGGCGGCAAGGGGGCGAATCAGGCCTACGCGGTTGCGCGCATGGGGCATCCTGCCTTTATGCTGGGGTGTGTTGGTCAAGATGGGTTTGGCGAAGCCATGCTGGCCAACCTGCGCGCGATTGGGGTGGACACGTCGAATGTTCGGCAGCGCGCCGGCGTGCCCAGCGGCACGGCGTTGATTCTGGTGCACGACGCCAGCGGCCAAAACGAGATCGTCGTCGCCAGCGGCGCCAACCGCACCTTGACTGCGGACGACGTACAAGCCGCTGCCGATGTGCTGAGCCGGTCGGACGCTGTGATCGCGCAACTGGAGACCACGCTGGCGGCTACGAGGATGGCGCTGACGCTGGCCCGCGCCGCAGGCCGGCTGAGCGTGCTCAATCCCGCGCCGTTCGCGCCGCTGGATGATGCGTTTCTCGCGCTGTGCGATTATCTGATACCCAACGAGAACGAGGCGGCCCGGCTGGCCGGCTGCGAGGTCAGCGATGTGGCGAGCGCAGCGCGCGCGGCGGAGGCTCTGCGCGACCGCGGCGCGCGCAACGTATTGGTTACGCTAGGTGCGGCTGGGGTGTGGGTGGATGCTGAAGGCTGGCGCGGCCACGTGCCGGCCTTCCCTGTGAAGGCTGTGGACACGGTCGCAGCCGGGGATACCTTCATCGGCGCTTTCGTGACCCGCATCGTAGAAGGCGCGGAGTTGCGCGAAGCGGTGCGGTTTGGCTGTGCGGCAGCCGCGATCGCGGTCACCCGTCCAGGCGCGCAGCCCAGCATCCCCGCCCGTCAGGAGGTGGATGATTTCTTATCGGCGCAGCGCCGATAAAAAAGCTCCCCAGGCAGGGGAGCTTTTGCGAACCAGTGCGATCTACGCCCCTTGGCTTTGGCGCTTCTCTAAATAGGCAACCGCCTCACCGATCGTGGTAATCTTCTGGGCATCTTCGTCCGAGATTTCGCCGCCGAACTCCTCCTCAAAGGCCATGATGAGTTCGACGAGATCGAGAGAATCGGCTTCCAGGTCTTCACGAAAGCGAGCATCCATGGTGACCTTGTCCGGGTCAACGCCGAGCAATTTGACGGTGAGCGCTTTGACGCGTTCAAATGTGGACTGGTCTGACATCAGTCTGTTTCCTCCTGTGATGATGCGTTAGGCATTCTAATCTAGGTCCAACCCTAAGAAACACCAAAGTGGGACGTTCGTTACGATATTGAAAGATGGGAAATACCAACCAGTCGCCTGAACAGGGCGCAGCGGGCGAGGGCCAGATTTTGGCCGCTCGCAAGTCCGAGCATATTCGCATTAATCTGGAAGAAGACGTCGCCTCGCGCGTCACCAGCGGGCTAGAGCATTATCGCTTTATGCATCAGGCTTTGCCGGAATTGGACGGGCGCGAGATTGACACCTCGCTGGAGCTATTCAGCAAACGGTTGCAGGCCCCGCTGTTGATCTCTTGCATGACCGGCGGCACAGAGCAGGCGCGGTTGATCAACCGCAACCTGGCGCTGGCGGCGCAGGAAGCCGGCGTCGCCATGGGGGTTGGCTCGACGCGCGTGGCGGTCGTCAGACCAGACCTGGCGGATACCTTCTGCGTGCGTGATGTCGCCCCGGACATCCTGCTGTTTGCCAATATCGGCGCGGTGCAGCTCAATTATGGCTTCGATGCCGAGCAGTGCCGCCGAGCGGTGGCCGCGATCGGCGCAGATGGGCTGGTCTTGCACCTGAACCCACTGCAGGAGGTGCTTCAGCCGGAGGGCGACCACAATTGGGCAGGCTTGTTGACCAAGATTGAACGGGTGGTGCATGCTTTGCACGCCGAGGGCATCCCTGTGGTCGCCAAGGAAGTGGGATGGGGCATCTCGCCGCGCGCTGCGCGCGACCTGGCCAGCGCTGGCGTGGACGCGATTGATGTGGCCGGCGCAGGCGGCACATCGTGGAGCCAGGTGGAGATGTTTCGCGCCCACAACGAGGTGCAGCGCCGGATCGCTGAAGCGTTCGCAAACTGGGGAATCCCCACCGCCGACTCAATCCGCTACGTGCGCGAGGCCGCCCCTGGGATGACCATCTTCGCCAGCGGCGGCCTAAAGAACGGCGTGGACGGAGCGAAGTGCCTGGCATTGGGCGCGACGATCTTCGGCATGGCGCGCCCCTTCCTCCGCGCTGCCACGATCTCCGCCCAAGCAGTGGCCGATGAGATCGCGGTGATCGTCGGCCAATTGCGCGCTGTGATGCTATGCACCGGCTCGCGCGACTTGGACGCGCTGCGGCAGGCGGAGCTGGTGCGGAGCTAGATTCACACGTCAATCCAACGTGCTCGTGCCATAAACATAGTTGCGATGTTGATCTTGGATGCTATTCGCGCACATGTCGCGCTGATCGAGGAGCGGATCGCTGCCGGCCAGGTCTTCGCTGGACATGAATCACGCGAAGGATTGCTGTGCGCCTTCATCACGCACGTCTTGCGCCCGATGTTGCCGCTGCGCTATGGCTTGGAAGTAGCTCGGGCGTTCTCGATGGATGACGTGACCACGAAAGCCGATAGCATCCTGATCTTCGACGCCATCTTCGCCCTGCCCACCGGCCGGCTGATGCCCTGCGAGGGCGTGTATGCCATGTGCGAGGTCGTTCCCACGCTCGATGAAACGACGTTGGCAGAGGCGCTCGGCAACGTGGCGTCGCTTAAGCAGTTGCATCGGATGAAGGCCACTGCTCATGACGTGACGCCGATTCATCATCTGGGCATCTTCGGCGCGCGCTATGCGCAGCTCTCCGATGACAAGCTGAACCCGTATTTGGGCTACATCTTCGCCGACCAGGCCGCCGGCCCAGAGCACCTGTTGAAGGTAATGAAGACCATGATCGAGCAGGACAGCCTGCGGCCGGAGCACACGCCCGACGCGATCGTGTGCTTCCGCGACCGGTGGATGGTGATACGGCAGACCCTCAGTGGCGACGCAGCGGTGCCGCGCAGCAGCTTCGCCAAGTTCGGGCTGCTTCATCCGCAAGCGCATCTGATGCCTTTGCTCTACACGCTGATCAACGCCAGCCTCTCGCAGATTCAACTGCGCAACCCCGACCTGTTGCGGCCGCTGGCCGCGATGACCAAAGCGCTGCGCGCCGGCGGGCCAGCCAAACACTAAGCGCTGTGCGCATCACCAGCCTGACCAATCCGCGCGTCAAGCACGTCGTCGCCTTGCGCGACAAGCGCCAGCGCGATGAGGACGGCTTAATGCTGGTTGAGGGCTTCGACCCGCTCGCGTTGGCCCTGGAGTGCGGCGTGCAACCGGCGACGGTGTTCATCTGCCCCGAACTCTTTAAGCCGGCCCATCAGCCGGATGCCCACGACCGCTTGTGGAGGCGCGTCCGCGAAGCGAACTGCCAGGTGATCGAGACGAGCCGGCCGGTCTTCGAGAAGATGGCCTACCGAGATGGTCCGGATGGCTGGCTGGCGGTGGTGCCGCGGCCAGACTTTAACCTCGAGCGGATCACCCTGCCGGCGGGCAGGCCGGCCCTGCTGCTGGTGGCCGAGGCGGTGGAGAAGCCAGGCAACCTGGGCGCGATGTTGCGCACCTG